>JASHSD010000534.1 GCA_030036985.1 Bryobacteraceae bacterium | reverse complement strand
GGTCTCGGGTCCCGAATGCCCCGCCAGAATATGCAGCACGCCCATACGGAATTTGCTGTCCTGATTCTGCTGGCTCCAGACGCGCGCGGGCGTATACATCAACGGCGTGAACGCGCCGTAGGTTCCGCTCAAGGCCCAGACGCCGGAGAATTTTTCAGGATCGACGCTGGCGTTTTGCCCGATCAGCCCGATAGCCGTCGCCACGTTGCCCGCTTCCTGAATAGCCGCTTTGATGCGCGTCCCCAGCGGATTCGTCTCCGGGTCGTAGTGGCCCCAGAGGCTGCCGTGCTCCACGTTGATGGATTCCGAAAGGTCGGCCGCGAGCGTGAAGAAGCGGTTATCCGTTACGTAGTTCATCCACTTGATGATTTCCGAGATGGCGCGGCGCGCCCCGGCGCCTTCGCCCGTCTTGCGGAACAGGCTGATGGCGATTTGCTTCTCGGAACCGGAGAGGCGGTTGATCGCGGTTACGGTCTGCGGCTCAACCGGAAGGCTCGCCACGCGCAGCCGCTCGTCCTGGAACGGGTCCGTCTTCACGTCGAACATCAGCGGCACGTCATCCTTCACGGTGTCGCCGATTTCCACCAGCCGGTCGGCCAGCCAATCGCCCAGGCCGTTGCGGTCGAGCAGCGACATCACCACGTCGATGTTCGTTTTGAACTGGATCAGCCGCTCCCTCGGATCGGTGACCGGGCCTTTGCGGATGTCCTCGAACTGCACGCCATAGTGCTCTTCGAATGTGTGCGCCAGGGCGACGAAATAATCCGAATTCATCTTCATCCCGTAGGGATGGCTCTGGTAACTCACCAGCTGGGGGCCGTGCCCGGGGATCTTGCCGCCCACCGCGCGCGGCCAGTAGCCCTTCGTGGTGCGCGCGATCACGATCATGGGACGCCGGTCGCTCGGGTCCCAATCTTCCATGGTCTTGAACACGGAAACGATCTGGGAATAGTCGCCGCCGTCGTCAATGGTGAAAACGTTCCACCCGTAGGAGGTCCATTGTTCGACCAGATTGTAGCCGTGAAAACGCGCCGGCACGACGCCGCCCAGCAGCACATCGTCAATGCCGGCGTTGTTATCGGAAAGCACGATACGCAGTCTCTTGCCCACCGACAGCGCGATGGCCTGAGTCTTCAGTTCCTGCGCATGGCCTTCGGTCATGGCGAATTCGCCTTCAAGCGCGATGACCTTCGGTGAACTGGGCGCGCCGACCACGTCCCAGAACGCGGCTTTGCCGGCCGCGGTCGCGATGCCGACGCCGGAGGGGCCGCCATTCACGTCGTTGGTGGCGTCGACGGTTTCGGCATGCCCGGCCAGCGCCTTGATACCGCGCAGTTTCGCCTGAGCGAAGAGCGGATGGTCGGCCAATCCCTGGTCCTGCAGCAATGTCTTCATCGCGCCCGCGCCCCGGCGGAAGCCGAGAGCGTCAATCGGCAAGATGGCGTGATGCGGGTCGACGTAGTAGCGCTTGTCGCCGGTGGCTTTGAATTTGCGTTCGAGCGCTTGGCCCATGATCATCCACAGCGCGTAGCCGGTGGGAACGTTATGCCCGCCCGCGAGCATGAACTTGTCGCCAAATGGGTGCTTGGGACGGCGGTAATCGTAGCGGAGCCCGCCCAGCTCCGGCCCGGCCAAGTGCGCCGCCACGTTGAACGGCGTATAGGCCAGAGGACCGCCGAAATGGCCTGTCTGCGCATAGTTCCCAAGGAGCACCAAGGTCATGCACGTCATGTAACCGACGTCTTCCAGACCTTCGCGGCCGAAGGGCACATTCAAAGGTTCGACGGGGGACAGAACGGTATCGCTGCCAATAGCCAAAATTCGGAGCCTCCAGGCGCTCGGGTTGAATTTACCAGATTAACAGCGCGGGCTTAACCGGCCCGGTTGCTACCATGCAGCAAGTGCGGAAAACCTCCATTCGGGACCTGCATATTCACACATCGGAGCTGGTCCGCGAAGCTGCCGGAGGGTCAGTCATCGTAATTGAACGGCGCGGCGAACCGGTAGCGGAACTGCGCCCGCTCACGGGGTCGTCGAAACTCTCGCCGGCCGTCAGGAAACGAATCCGGGCGCAGATGGAGAAGGTCTGGGCAAGGATGCCTCAGGTTCCCGACAGCTCCCACATCATTGAAGAAGACCGGTTCCGCTGATCGTGTACGTGGATACAGCGTACATTGCGAAGTATTATCTCAACGAGCCGGACTCTCCGGCGATTCGCGAATTGATTGAAGGCGCCCCGCGGTTTACTCGTCCGTTTGGGCGATGGCCGAATTGCATTGCGTCTTCCATAGAAAATTGCGGGGGCAATCTGTTACGCCTGAGGCTGTCCGCGAACTCGCCGTCCTTTTCCTCGACCACGTGCGTGCGGGTTGGTGGAACCTGATTCCGGCGGGAGAGCCGCTGCTCAGGCGCGCCGGCACGCTCGTGATTCCAGCCCCGCCCAACCTCTTCCTGCGTACTGCCGATGCCGTCCATCTAACGACGGCTATGGAGTTGGGGGAAGGCGAGGTCTGGACCAGCGACCGGCATATGCTTGCCGCCGCCGCGCACTTCGGCCTGACGGGAAGACGCGTCGGTCAATCGTCGTGAGTGATGGGTTTGAAATCCTCCTTGTGCGGACCCTTGTATGGTTCCTTCACCTTGCCCGGCACGGGAAAACCGAAGTGCGAAATCTGCCGGGTGACGCGTTCATGACCGCAGGCGGGACACAACACAACGTCTTTTTCCGGATAGCGTACGAACTTCTCGAATGCCGTGGCGCAATCGTCGCAGAGGTATTCGTAGATCGGCACAGCGCCAGCATATCGCAAGCCGGCGCGCGAGTCAGACCGGCTCGGGCGCAGGCCTCTGTCCCACGCCCGCCAGCCTGCCGTTGCCGGCTGGCCAGTCCAGATGCAGGTCGCGCGAGACCTCTTCGAGCATGTCCAGATTGGACTGCTTGCTTTCCATCGCGAATGAAGTCAGCAGCAGGTTGTCGCAAACCGAGTTGATCAGACGCGGAATGCCCTGTGTGCGGCGATGAATCTCGGCCAGCACCTCGGGCGGAAACACCGTCTGCTCCTTCATGCCCGCGCGGGCGAGGCGCGAGGCGATATACTGCGTCGTCTCGACCGCGTTGAACGGCCGCAGATGGCAGCGCAGCGCGATGCGTTGTTTCAACTGGCGGTATTCCGGCCGTTCCAGCGTTCTGTCCAGCTCGGGCTGCCCGGAGAGGATAATCTGCAGCATCTTGCCGCGGCGCGTCTCCAGGTTGCCCAGCAGCCGAATCTCTTCCAATACGGCCCATTCGAGGTTCTGCGCCTCGTCGACAATCAGAACGGTCGTTTGATGCTGGTTCGCCCGCTGGATCAGCATGTTGTTCAGAGCCAGCAATACCTCCGTCTTCGATGTCCGGGAGCAGGCAAGGTTGAAATCGTACGCGACCATCTCGAAGAACTGCTCGGGCGTCAGTCGCGAGTTGAACAAAAAAGCAAAAGGCGTGTGGTGCGAAGACAGATGGTCGCGCAGGCATTCCAGCATGGTGGTCTTACCGGTGCCGACCTCGCCGGTGAGAACAATAAAACCTTTTCGGCTCTGCACTCCGTAGATCAAACTGGCCAGGGCTTCTTCGTGCTGGGCGCTGCGGTAAAGAAAAGAAGGGTCCGGACTCAGATTGAACGGCGTGCTGTGTAAGCCGAAGAAAGCTTTGTACATACCCGAACCCCAAGGGTAACACGCGCGGCAGACGGTCATCGGCGATACTGGTTACAAACCGGAATATCTCTCATGCGTGAAGTACGTTATACGACGCCGCACGGAATCGATGTCTCGCGGGTCACGACGAAGCTGCCGTTCCAAAAGGGACTCGACCGGTTTTTGCGCGACCTGGATAAGGTCCGCGGCATCTATCTCTCGTCCGGTTATGAGTTTCCGGGCCGGTATTCGCGTTGGGACATTGTCTCGGTTCGCCCGCCTCTCGAACTGGTGAGCTTCCAGCGCGAGGTGACCTTCCACCCGCTGAACGAACGCGGCGCCGCGATAAATCGTATGCTCGCGAACGTTTTGCGCGATCATCCGCACTGGGAGGATTTCCGCGAGGAAAACGGCACGCTGCGCGGCACGTTGAAGCCAATGCCGAAACTGTTTCCCGAGGAAGAACGCAGCAAACAGCCCTCGGTGTTTTCCATCCTGCGCGCGCTCACGCTGGAATTTCGCAACGAGAACGACGACAAGCTGGCCTTCGCCGGCGCCTTCGGCTACGACCTGCTCTTCCAGTTCGAGCCGATCCCGCTCAGGCTGCCGCGCACCAGCCGTAAAGATCTGCAGCTCTTTCTCTGCGACGACATCCTATACATGGATCGGAAGCGCGAGCAGATCGGACGATATTCTTACGAGTTCGAACAGCAGGGCGTCTCGACTCGCGGTCTCGCCCGCGCGGCGGAACGCGTGCCCCGATCGCCGGTGCGCGAAGC
>JASHSD010000533.1 GCA_030036985.1 Bryobacteraceae bacterium | reverse complement strand
CCGAAGTTCTTGAGCCCGAGATCGACAAGATCAGTCGATACAGGGGGATAGGCGGATTCGCGGCTCCGCGAACTGCCTACAAAGCGGCCGATATCGGAGAGGTTTGGTTAATGAAGTCGAAGGGTGACGTCGAGCAAGGCGAAGGCTTGTTGTTGAACGCGAGTGGGCGTGGTGAGCATGTCGAAGGCGGGAATCTTCCGGTCTTTGGGTTGAATTCGGTTTTTGACGATGGTAGCCAGATCGCCGAGCAGAGTTTGAAAGCTGTGTACCGGGGCGCCACTGGCTGTTTTCCCTGTGGCGGCTTTGCGTTTGGCGGCGCCGGAGCGTTGCGCGGGAGCGACGATGGAAGCACGGGCCGCCTGGGCGGCCGGCTTGTCGTGATCGTCGAAAAGAACGGGGGCCAGCAGTTGGCGCATATGCCACTCCACATAGTAGGCCGGCATGCAGAGCAGGATGTGCGCACGCACCCGGTCGGGCAGGCGGTGATGGATGGGACGCACATGCAGATCGACGGTCTTCAGACTGCGAAAAGCGCGCTCGACTCCCGACAGGCTCTTATAGCCGGCTACCACCTGCTCGCTGGATAGGGTTTCTTTGTCGACACTGGTGCGGATGACACAGATGCCATCGAGACTCTGTTCGCGCTCGATGTTGGCGGTCTTGCGCTTGTACTGAAAACTGTCTTCTTCAATGGTGAGCTGGAAATGCTTGCCCATCTTGTACCGGTTGAGAATCTTGCCGGCGCGGATACCGATGTTCTGTTTGCCGCGCAGGGGCCGCCGAGCGCGCTTTGTGGCGACGGCAATCTTCTCCAGCTGTTTCTCGGTGGCAGCCGGCAGATCGGGTCTCTTGCGCGAGCGCTCTTCGGCCAGCAGCGGATTGAAGCAAGCCACCAGGCGTTCGCCGGGAAAGTCCGGGTGCGCGATCTCGACCAGATCGGCTTCATCGAAGAAAGACATCTGCAACTGACCGTCCCGCGCCAGCTTTTGTATCTGCGCAGCGCGCAGCGCCGATATCCATTCGATGCCGAGAGAGGCGGGCAAGTCCTCGCGAATTCGCGCGCTGGCGATCATGCCGCGGTCGCCGACCAACACGACGCGCTGGAGACCGAATCGCTCGCGCAGCTTATGCACCGGAGTGGCGACGGTTTTGGGATCGCCGGTATTGCCTTCAAAAACTTCGACCGCGACCGGACAGCCTCGGGCATTGGTGAGCAGACCAAAAACAATCTGCGGCGTACCCGGCTTATCGTCGCGGGAGTGGCCGAGTCTGGCCAGGGGACAGTGACGGCCTTCGAAGTAAGTGGAAGTCAGATCGTAGAGGACCACGGCTCCATCCCGAAGCTCTCGTTTGGCCAGTTCCTGTTCGATGCGTGGTTGCCGTGTGAGCAACCAGTCCATTGCGGAATAGAGTTCGGATTCATCGGCGGCGTCCAATGCAAGCGTCTCCCCGAGACTGCTGTGAAGCGTATCGGAATGCAGCCCACGCGCCGTAGCGAGTTTGGAAGCGGGATCGATGATACGGGCGACGATCATGGCGACGGCGAGATCGCGTGAGCGACTGGGTTTGGAGTCGAGGATGGAATCGAGCTGAAGCTTACGAAGCGAACCGAGAACGGCTGCGACGTGACCATGAGGCCGGGAGCGTTCAATGTGAAAGGCGTCGGGCAAAGCGAAACCGGCGACAGCGTGCGAGCTGGCGAGACCGCGTCGGAGGGCTTCGATTTGCTCGGGGCGGAGATGAGTGATGTTTGCGATGGTACGGGACTTGACCTTGCCGGCCTCGCGGAAGGATTCCCGGAGAAGAATGGCAGGTGGCGAGTGGCGATTCGGCACGGCGGCCACGTACATGCTTACATTATATTACAGCTAACCATATAATTCAAGAAAATATTTAACTTTCTACATGCCTACAAAAATCCACCGAAAAACGCCTTGTTCCATCAAAGCAAATGGTTTATTGGGATTCAGCCCAAGAACTTCGGTTTAGGGCTGCATTGCAGACGTCGGGCCAGGTCGATTTTTTTCATGCCTTCCGCGTGCAGAGCCGAATAGAGCTTGAATTTTGCTTCACTCAATGCGGGCACGCGAATCATGCGCCTGCCGCGTTTCGGAGGGCTTGCGGGTACGTCCGGGAAGCCGACCACGAAACCACCTATTTCTTTGTCACGCGCGAATCCGGCTGGATACTCCATTCCATTCACTCCTTGATGCGTCCTTCGAAATTGCGCAGCGCCGGCGCGATCGGCAGGCATAGTCGGCGGAGCTTGCCCGGCAACAACTCGAATCCGTGATGCTCGTAGAATCGCTGCGCGGATTCGTCTTTCGCATCAACCAGCATCGCAAAGACGCCGAGTTCGGCGCGTGCGACGCGCAACACGGCATCGGCTATCAGAATACCGCCGAGTCCCCTGCCCTGATGCTTGAGATCGACGGCCATCCGACCGAGCAATGCGGCCGGCACGACCGGATAGCGCGGCAATTTACTGACGATCTCGGGAGCCATCGCATCGAGAGCGACACTGGCCGCCGTGAGCGTGTAGAACCCGGCTACGTCCCTGGTCTCGGCGCTCACCGCCACGAAACAAGTCGCGATGCGCCGCTTTACGTCCTGCGATGCCTGCTCGCGGAAATATCGATCCAGGGGCGCCGACCCGCTCGAAAAATCGGATCGGTTGTGGCCGCCGGACAGAGCTTCAATGCGATACCGATCCGGCACCCTTAATCCGCAATCAGGGCGCGGTGACGCTTCAGCGCACGCCGGAGAGCTGCGGACGGAGGCGGCGGATTTAACAGCAGCGAAACGAATCGCTCCTGCGCGTCCCGCGTGAGCCGGATGATCTCAACTTCCGCGATTGTTTTCCGCGCGGCGTCCTGTGCCGCCGCCACGACAAAGTCGCTGATCGATCGCCCCTGAATTTCCGCCGCGCGGCGAACCACGGCCAGAGCATCCGGAGCAATTCGAGCTTCGATCCGGGCAGTGCGGGATTCCTGGGATCTCATCGGCGCCTCCAAGGTCCATGATACTGTACGTGGTTTTGCCGTACGTTACTCGCCCCGCGAGCCGAAGCCGCGCCTGGCTTCACACGTATCTGCATACTTTTTAATGAAAAGTACTTTACATAGCAGAGGCTAAGCCGTATTCTCAAGTCATGGGGAGGGAGTGGCAGCTAAGTCATTTTTTATCATATGTTTAAAAGCTGGTTTATTTCTTTTAGTACCTCTATATCTGAATCATCGCGTTTCCTGGCAGGAAATTTTTGAGGAGTCGTGCGCGGAGCAATATCCACGGGCCTTTGGGTGTACTTTGGCATGAGGTCCAACTTTTCAAAAACTGCTCCCTGTTTGGTTCCGGCTATGCCGGGTTAGGAAGAGTTAATAAGTCTTTCAGTGAATTCTTGGACCTTCAAAGAAAAGAGAGGAGAACAACATGACGACACAGAATGTGGAGCTTGACGAAATGTACAAAGCCGTTAACAGATTTCAGGATTTAGTACCTCTATATCTGAATCATCGCGTTTCCTGGCAGGAAATTTTTGAGGAGTCGTGCGCGGAGCAATATCCACGGGCCTTTGGGTGTACTTTGGCATGAGGTCCAACTTTTCAAAAACTGCTCCCTGTTTGGTTCCGGCTATGCCGGGTTAGG
>JASHSD010000532.1 GCA_030036985.1 Bryobacteraceae bacterium | reverse complement strand
ATGAAAGTTTAGCCTTCACTTTATCACTGAGCGATTTGCCATCGACGGTTTTTCCCTGCAATCGCGCCTGCGCGGCCTTCATCACCGGGCCCATCTGTTTGATGGAAGTCGCGCCAGTCTCGGCAATGGCTTCGGCAATGGCCGTATCGATTTCGGCTTCCGTGGCGGCCGCGGGAAGGTAGCTTTCGACGATGGCTTTCTCGGCCTCTTCTTTTTGCGCTTGTTGTTCGCGTCCGCCCTTGCGGAACATCTCGGCGGCGTCGATCCGCTGCTTCACCAGGCTCTTCAGCACCTGCTGCTCGGCGGCATCGTCGAGCGCTTTGCCGGTATCCGCGTGGGCCTTCTGCAGCGCGGTTTTGATCATGCGAATGGCGCTCAAACGAGCCTCTTCCTTCGCTTTCATGGCCGCTACAAGGTCTTTTTGTAATTGATCGAGAATTGGCATCGCTTTGGTATTCTAAAGACTCTAATTCGTATCCATGCACATACGCAAGCAACGTTTGCTCACGCCTGGGCCGACTCCGCTGTATCCGCCTGCGCTCCACGCGATGATGGCTTCGGATATCCACCACCGCACCGAAGAGTTCAGAAATGCGTACAGATCGGCCCTCGCGGACCTGAAAGAAGTTTACGGCACAGCCAACGACGTGTTGTGCTTCGCCGCATCCGGCACGGGGGCAATGGACGCCTCGGTCTCGAATCTATTCTCGCGCGGCGACAAGGTGATCGTCTGCTCGGCGGGAAAATTCGGCGAACGCTGGGTCGATATAACGAAGGCTTACGGTCTCGATGCCAACGTGTTGAAGGTGGAATATGGCGATGTGGTTACACCCGATCGCGTGGAAGCCGCATTGAAGGCCGAGCCCGCCACGAAGGGCGTTTTCATACAAGCTTCGGAAACATCGACCGGCGTCGAACACGATATTCAAACCATCGCGGGCCTCGTCAAAAACACCGAAGCCATTTTCGTGGTGGACGCCATCACCGGCATCGGCACGATGCCGCTCGATATCGATGGCTGGGGCCTCGACGTGGTGGTGGGCGGATCGCAGAAGGCTTTCATGATTCCGCCCGGTCTCGCGTTTCTGTCCGTCAGCCCGAAGGCGTGGAAGTTCGCCGACACCGCCACGCTTCCCCACTATTATTTCAGTCTGAAGAAAGAGAAGAAAAGCGGCGATGCCGGAGAATCCAGCTGGACTCCCGCGACATCTTTGGTTATGGCTTTGGGCGAAGCGTTGAAGTACATCAAAAAAACCGGCGTCGCGAATCTGATCGAAAACGCACAGTTGCTTGCCCTCGCCACGCGCGAAGCCTGCGAGGAACTCGGGCTGGAGCTTTTCGCCAAACGTCCCGGCAGTTCCGTAACGGCGGTGAAAGCGCCCGCCGGCATGGATTCCAAAGTCATCGTGAAGGGCTTCAAGGAACGTTTCGGCGCAATCATCGCCAATGGCCAGGGCAGCATGCAGGGACAAATCTTCCGCATGGCGCACCTCGGGTATTTCGATTTCGCCGATATGTTCGGCATCGTCGCGGGGCTGGAACTCATCCTGCGCGCGAACGGACACCGCGTGGAACTGGGCAAAGGCGTGGCGGCCGTGCAGCGGGTTTACGAATCCGCACAACCCAAAAAGGCAAACGCATAATGAACGTACTCATCGCCGAGCCGATGGCTCAGGCGGGTATCGAATTGTTCCAAGCCCAGCCGGGATGGAACGTGATCGTTTCCAATCCGAAGGAATTTGCGAAGCATCTCGGCGAAGCCGAGGCTCTGATTGTGCGCAGCGCGGTGCAGGTGAATGCGGCGGTTCTGAAGCAGGCGCCGAAACTGCGCGTCATCGGCCGCGCGGGAGTGGGCGTCGATAACGTCGATCTCGCGGCCGCCACAGCCGCGGGCGTGCTGGTGATGAACACGCCCGGAGGCAACGCCGTTTCCGTCGCCGAGCACACTATCGCGCTGATGCTTTCGATGGCGCGGTTCATTCCGCAGGCGAGCGCTTCGACGAAGGCCGGCAAGTGGGAGAAGAAGCGGTTCCTCGGCAGCGAACTGCGCGGGAAGACCGTCGGCATCATCGGGCTCGGCAGTATCGGCCGCGAAGTGGTGAAGCGGGCGCGGGCCTTCGAGATGCGCATTCTTGCGCATGATCCCTATGTGACGGCGCAGATCGCGAAGGATCTGGGCATCCAGCTTGTCGCCTTGCCGGAGCTTTACCGGAACAGCGACTACATCACCATTCACGTTTCTCTCACGCCGCAAACGGATAAGCTGCTCAACAAAGAAGCCTTCGCGCAGATGAAAAAAGGCGTGCGCGTGGTGAACTGCGCGCGCGGCGAACTGCTCGACGAAGCGGCGCTCAAAGAAGCCATCGAATCCGGGAAAGTGGCGGGCGCGGCGCTCGACGTGTTTCTCAAAGAGCCGACCGACGCTTCGTATCCGCTGTTCGCCCTCGACCAGGTGCTGGCGACGCCGCATATCGGCGGCTCGACCGAAGAGGCGCAGGAGATCGTCGGTATTCGCATTGCCGAGCAGGTGGTCGAATACATCCGGAACGGAGTCGCGATCAACGCGGTCAACATGCCCGCGATGACGCCGGAGGAGTACCGGACTGTCGGGCCGTACATCGATCTCGCCGAGCGCCTGGGCAATTTCGCCGGCCATCTCAGCGACGGCCATCCGAAAGCGGTGCGCCTCACCTGGTACGGCAAAATCGCGGAAATGAACACAACGCTGCTGCGCAATGCCGGACTCGCGGGCGTGCTCAACCGCTCCACGGCCGCCTACAGAGCGAACGTCATCAACGCCATGCAGATCGCTTCCGATCGCGGCTGGAAGGTCGCCGCGGAGCACCACCAGCGCGCCACGCATGCCGATACGGTCAGGCTGGAAATTGAAACCGATAAGGGCGTGACCACCGTGGAAGGCGCGGTGGTGCTGGGCAAACCGCGGCTCATGCATGTGGACGGAATCTACTGCGAAGCGCCGCTCGGCGGCATCCAGGTCTGCACGCGGAATCTGGATGTGCCGGGCGTGGTGGGCCACATCGGCGCCATCCTCGGATCGCACCACATCAATATCGGGAATTTTTCCTTGGGACGCAGCGAGTCCGAGCCGGTGGAATCGATCGCGGTGATCACGACCGACGCTCCGCTGACGCAGGGAATTCTCGACGAGCTGAAGTCCAACCCGGCGGTTCTTGTGGCGCGCGCCATGCAGGCGGTGTAGGGGGACACGCGACTTCAGTCGCGTCTTTAAATGTCGCCCCCAAAAACGCGACTTCAGTCGCGTGTCCGGTTGTTTTCGACCATGCGGTCGAAACCCCGCCAGAATACAGAGTGGAACGCGTCCGCATCGCCGGCGGTGCTCGTGGCGCGCGCCATGCAGGCGGTGTAACGCTACTCGGCTCGCAGAGCGTCCGCAGGATTCACGGCCGCGGCCCGCCTTGCGGGCAGATAACTGGCGGCGACCGCGGCCGCGATCAAAACCACCGGAGCGGTCGCATAGGTCACGGGATCCAGCGGACTGATGCCGAACAGCAGCGATTTCATCAGGCCCATAAGCCCGGCAGCCGCAATCAGCCCGATGGCTACGCCGATCCCGGCAAGCGTGAGTCCGTCCCGGAGGAACATTCCCTTGATCTCGCCGGGCTGCGCGCCGAGCGCCGAACGGATGCCGATTTCGCGCGACCGCTGC
>JASHSD010000531.1 GCA_030036985.1 Bryobacteraceae bacterium | reverse complement strand
CGCGGCATCGATGTAGTCTAATGTGAAGCATGGTTCGATATTTCAGGACGGCCGCGGTGTGGATCGCGGCCTGCTGTTGCGCGCAGAGCCAGTGGCTGAACGAGCCGACTCCCGGCGCTCCGCGCACCCCGGACGGCAAGGTCGATATGAAAGGCCCGGTGAAGCGGCTCAACGGCCATCCCGACCTCTCCGGGATCTGGCAAGCGGAAGGGCAGCCGAGGAGGCCGGGCGGCTTATTCGGCTTGGGTGAATCGACCGATTCCCCTTATTTCATCGATATCCTTGCCGATTTCAAACCTGGCGACAACCCGCTGACGCCTGCGGGCGCGGAGATCCTCCGGCGCCATTCACAGACGCCCGGCAGTTACCCTGGACAGAACTGCCTTCCCGACGGCGTGCCTCACGCCGACCTGCTGCCCGAGCCGTTCAAGATCATCGAGACGCCTCGCCAAATCCTGATCCTGTACGAAGTGGAAACGACCTTCCGCCAGATCTTCATGGACGGACGCAAACAACTCGTCGACCCGCAGCCCACCTGGATGGGCTATTCGACAGGCAAGTGGGATGGCGACACCCTGGTGGTCGATACCATCGGGTTCAACGATCTCGGCTGGCTGGACGCCCGGGGCCACGGCCACAGCGAAGACATGCGCGTGGAGGAACGGTTCCATCGCCGCGACTTCGGCCATCTGGATGTCGGAGTGACCGTCACCGACCCGAAGACCTTCACCAAACCGATTGCGATCAGCTTTACGGAAGACCTTCTGCCGGACACGGATCTGATAGAGCACTACTGCTCGGAAGACGAGAAGGACTCGGCCCACAAACCAGGCAAAGCAGCGAAATAGTCAGGCCGCCGGTTCTTGCCGGACGGCCTTGATGCTGCCCGCTTTTAACTACTTCTGCTGGGCTCGCTGAGCTTCCCGTTGCGCCTTGGCCCGAGCCGCGCGCCAGGCCTCATAACGCACCCGCTGGTCGGGCGTCAGCAGGGCTTTGATCTGATCGATATGATCCTGCTGGATCTTGTCGTGCAGCGGCTTTTCCGCGGCGCTCAACTCATCGACCTTCCGTTTCGTATCTTCGAGAATGGCGTTGATCTCGACGATCTGCTCCGCATTGACGCCCACCTGCGTGCGCATCCCTTCCAGATAGCGCCGACGGAATTCGCCCATGGTCTGCGGAGGAATGGTGTTGGCGCGCGCGGTATAGTTGGTCGCGTACAGGCGGTGCGATTCAATCCCCACCAGAATCCCGCTGGCGAACACGAGGATCACGTAAAGAGTAATGGTGATCCGCGAACGAGGAGACATCGCTACTGTTGACCCAGCTCCGCCATCCGGTCGACATGCAGCGGATCCAGCCCGGCCATCTGATTCGCCTGCAGAGCTTCCACAAAGGTGGCATTGAAGAAGGCGTTCGGACGGTTTGCGGACGAAACCATCATTCCGAGAATCACCGACGCGGCGAGAGCGGCTGTCACCAGCGCCTTCGCCACCCGGCCGAACCAGTTGGTCGAAACCTCGCGCGCTTCAATCTTCGCCCACAATTCCGGCATATAATTGGGCGTCGGCTCGAGGTCGGGACAAGCCTGACGATATGCCAGAAACAGCTCGTCGAGGCGACTTTGACTCGAATCCTGGTGTTCCATGGGCCTGTTGGAGATCATAATAGACGCTCGTGTTCAGCGTGTCTTATCTTCTTTGGCGCTCAAAGGTGAAGGTCCGGTTACCTCCTTCATTTTTTTTAATACCCTTTGCCGTGCGCGGAACAGCCTGACCTTCAGAGCGTTTTCGCTGACATGATAGACTTTTTCCAATTCTTTCAGCGACAGCCCCTCAACCTCCTTTAAAGTCAATAGGATACGGTCCTCCTCCGAAACCGCCGAAAGAAGTTCCTGGACAGTGTCCCGCACCCGCCGCTTTTCCCCTTCGTCACTTTGGGCACGCGAGCCCGCAACCGCGTCCGCCATCATCACCTGCTGCTCCGACAGATCGGCCATCCGGGACTCCAGCCGCCGCCGTCCCTTGCGCAAATAGTCGTAGGAAGCGTTGACCGTCAGACGGTAGAGCCATGGCTCGAAAACCTCGGCGGTGCGCAGTTGTCCGAGCGAGAAATACAACCGAATGAATACTTCCTGGGAGACGTCCTCGACATCTTCGGGCCTGCCGATCAGGCGCGAAATCGTACCCAGAATCCGTCGCCGGTAGGCGGAGACAATCTGATTGAACGCGCCCGCATCACCCTGCTGCGCCTTCTGGATCAGCTCGAATTCGACCAGCATCCGTTAGGCCGCCGGCCTCCCGGAGTCACGCGCGGGAGCGCGCCCTTTGCGCTGTCCCGCGGTCGGATTTTCATGCGGGTTCATAGAGTCGCAGACGAGACCGGGAAGCACCAGAGCCACTATAACTTAGTCTTCCGGACCGGGACGATCGCGGTCTGTAAACATTCCCGAATTAAAAAGAGCCGTCCCATTCCGTGATTTCTGTGCGTATAATCACAGACAACCTGAAATGGTGCCCGCAGTACCGAAAATCGCACCCGAAGCGGACCAGCCGCTCCGGCGGCGGGGCAGTATCCATTACGGACATCCGTTGCTCGGATATGTTTTGGCGGTTGCCTCAATCATAACGATGGGAGCCGTTCGCCTGGTGTTACCGGAAGTACCGACCGGGCCTTTTCTGATCTTCTACCCGGCGATCGCGTTGGTGGCATTCGGGGCCGGACTCGGTCCGGGCTTAATGGCGACATTTCTGACGGCATTATTTGCGGTTCTGTTCTTCCCCGCGGCGC
>JASHSD010000530.1 GCA_030036985.1 Bryobacteraceae bacterium | reverse complement strand
ACTCGAAACTGCGCAAGCAGTTCGGGCGGCCGATCTCGGAGTTTCAGGCCATCCAACACAAGCTCGTCGATATGGCGACAAAGATAGATGCCTCGCGCCTGCTTACCTATCGCGCAGCGAGCATGATCGATGCGGGCAAGCGCGTGACGCGCGAATCCGCCATGGCGAAGCTGTTCGCTTCGGAAGCCGCGGTCTGGATCGCGAACGAGGCCGTGCAGATCCACGGCGGGTACGGGTTCATCAAAGACTATCCCGTCGAGAAGTTTTATCGCGACGTCAAGCTCTGCACCATCGGCGAAGGCACCAGCGAGATTCAGCGCCTTGTGATCGCGCGCCAGCTTTTGAAGGATTGATGAATACGCGAGAACTCGCGCGTCTCGCCACGCGGATCGAGAACGGCGCGCCTTATCCGGAATCGCTGCCCGAAGGCGAAGGCTTGATCGTCGGAATCACCGGACCGCCCGGGGCAGGGAAGAGCTCGCTTGTCGATGCTTTGGTCGTCGAGCTGCGCGGGCGCGGGAAAACGGTGGCCGTGATCGCCGTCGATCCCTCCAGCCGGGCTTCGGGCGGCGCGATTCTGGGCGACCGCGTGCGCATGCAGCGTCACTATTCCGATCCGGGCGTTTTCATTCGCTCCATGGCCACGCGCGGCGCAAGCGGCGGACTGGCCCGCGCCAGCGCGCGTTTGTCGCGCCTGTTTCGCGCCGCCGGGTTTGACTTCATAGTTATCGAAACGGTCGGCGTGGGGCAGGACGAGATCGATATCGCGGCACTGGCCGATGCGACCGTGGTCGTGCTTGTCCCAGGCATGGGTGACGACATTCAGGCGATTAAAGCCGGGGTCATGGAGATCGCGGACGTCTTCGTCATCAATAAAGCGGACCACCCCGGCGCTGAAAAAACCGAGCGCGAAATCGAAAGCATGCTGCCGATGGTTCGGCCGATCTACCGCACGGTTGCGATCGAGGGCACGGGCGTTCCCGAGTTGGCCGCGGATCTCGAAGGGCGCCAGCGCAAACATCGCCGGCAGGCGCAGGGTTGGACCATCGATCATCTTAGCATCGCCGTGCGCACGTTGGATGACGCATTGCCGTTCTATGCCGAAGATCTCGGGCTGCCGGTTCTGTCGCGCGAAACCGTGGTCCACGAGAAGGTCAACGTGGCAATGCTGCCCGCGGGCGAGGCACGCATCGAATTGCTCGAAGCGCTCGACCCCACCTCCACCATCGCGAAGTTCATCGAGAAGCGCGGACCAGGAATTCACCACATCGCCATGCGCGTGCCGGACCTTCAGGCCACCATCCGCCGGCTCGAAAGCGGCGGCATTCGCCTGCTCGGCACGCCTCAACGCGGCGCCGGCGGACACCTGTATGTGTTCGTTCATCCGGCGAGCACAGGTGGCGTACTATGGGAGCTTATTCAGGCGGAATAGCATATTTGACTACCAAAATCGGCATCATTGGCGGCAGCGGCCTCTATCATATGCCCGGCTTTCACGCCGAGCGCGAAGTCTCCATCACCACTCCGTTCGGCGCTCCGTCGGACAACTACATCGTGGGTGAACTCGAAGGGCGCGAGGTGGCGTTTCTCTCGCGGCATGGACGCGGGCATCGTTTCTCGCCGTCCGAATTGAATTACCGCGCGAACATCTACGGCATGAAGACGCTCGGCGTGGAGCGGATTATTTCTTTGAGCGCGGTCGGGTCGCTCAAGGAGGAACATCATCCGCTCGACTTTCTCATTCCCGATCAATTCTTCGACCGCACGCGCGGCCGCATCTCGACCTTCTTCGGCGAAGGACTGGTGGCGCACATCAGCTTCGCTGACCCGGTCTGCCCGCAGCTTTCGGATATGGCTGAAGCGGCCTGCCGCGCCGCATCCGTCAACGTGAAGCGCGGCGGAACGTATATCTGCATGGAAGGCCCGGCGTTTTCGACGAAGGCCGAGTCGAATCTCTACCGCTCCTGGAACATGGATGTCATCGGCATGACCAATCTCCAGGAGGCCAAGCTGGCGCGAGAGGCCGAGATCTGCTATGTCACCATCGCCATGGTGACCGATTACGATTGCTGGCACGAGGATCACGACGCTGTTCAGGTGACGGATATTCTGCGCGTGCTGCAGCAGAACGCGGCGAATGCCTGCGAGGTGGTCGGGCATGCGGTGAAGGCCATGCCGGCCGAACGCAATTGCAAGTGCGGATCGGCGCTGGCTCATGCGCTGATCACGGATAAGTCCGTCGTCCCTCCCCATATTCTGCAGAAGCTGGAACCGATTGTCGGCAAGTATTTCGTGTAGCGAACTGCTGGACGCGGCGCGGCGCGGCGAAAGGCCGCCGCTGAACGCCGTGCGTGAGATCGGCGAGCGCGAGCCTGGACCGTTCTTCCGCATCGTTGTCGAATCTCTTGCCGATTCCTTCGACCCCGAACAGGTTGCGGCGTACGAGTATCTGATGCGCGCATGGATTCCCGCCGAACCGCGTGTCTTACCCGAAATTCCGGAACGCGTCGAGACGGTTTATGTGCTTTCGCGCGTCACGCTGGGCGCCGATATCAAGATCACCAGCATCGTTCTGGATGCGATGAAACGCCGCTTTCCCGATGCGGCGGTGGTGCTTGTGGGCAATCGCAAATCGGCGGAACTGTTTACCGCGGATTCGCGGATCGGGCATTTCCTTGCGGATTACCCTCGTTCCGGTTCGGTTGCCGACCGCATTCAATTGGGCCGTGATCTTCGCGGCAAGCTGGCGGGACCGAACCGAATCGTGATCGATCCCGATTCGCGCATTACTCAACTTGGCCTGATTCCGGTCTGCGACCCGGCGCATTACTGCCATTTCCCCAGCCGGACCGCTGATTCCGCCTCGAACCTGACGACGCTGACGCAGAATTGGCTGCGGGATGTGTTCGGGGTTTCCGGCGAAGCGTATCTTGCGCCGGAGCCTGCGCGGATCGAGGGCGAGGGTCCGCGAGTCACGATAAGTCTCGGTGTGGGCGATAACGAAACCAAACGCGTCCCCGGCGATTTTGAATCCCGGCTGATCGCCTCGCTCGGCTCGAAGTTCCGAACGATTCTTATCGATCGCGGCGTGGGGGGTGAAGAAGCTCGGCGAGTGAGCGCGGCTGCTGAAGCGTCGGGATGCCCAGGTCGAATCCGCTTCTGGGAAGGTTCGTTCGCCGGCTTCGCCTCGCTGATCGCTCAATCCGATCTTTACGTGGGCTACGATTCCGCGGGCCAGCATGCCGCCGCTGCGTCCGGGACGCCCCTGTTCTCGATCTTCGCCGGCGCAGCGTCGGAACGCTTCCGGGAGCGCTGGGCCCCGCATGGCAGGGGACGAGTCCGGGTTGTTAACGCCGATGCCATGCCTCCAGCCGCCATTCTGGACCTCGTTTCGCGTTAAAGTTAAGGACATGGAGACTCTTCGGGTAGAGTTGCCCCTTGATCTCATAACGGTTGCGGGGCTGGATTCGGGTGGCGGCGTTTCGCAGGAAGCTGCCAGGCTGATCGCGCTGGAACTGTTTCGTGAAGATAAGG
>JASHSD010000529.1 GCA_030036985.1 Bryobacteraceae bacterium | reverse complement strand
GGGGCCTCAGCCGCCAGTCAGGAAGCCGAGGAGGTGAGAGCCGGGGTTCGCTCAGGGACCACGACGGGCTCGGGGAGGTCGATCTCGACCAGCAGGCCGGGCCGCTGGTTCGATGCCCGCATCATCCCGTGGTGCAACTCGACCGCGCGCTTAGCGATGGCCAGCCCTAAGCCGACACCACCGCTGGTCCGGCCGCGGTCTTTTTCCACACGATAGAACGGGTCGAACAGGTGCGCCAGCGCCTCGTCGGGCACGCCTTGGCCGAAGTCGCGCACCGAAATCCGATACACGCTGCCTGAGCGCCGGAGCGTCACTTCAACCGTTTCGCCCTCCGGCGAATAGCGAATGGCGTTGCGGACGATATTCTCGATGGCGCGCCGCAGCAACTCGGGATTCCCCTCCATGTCGGCTTCGCAGGTGTCCACCTTAAGCGTGATGTTGTGACGTTGCGCCTCGATATGCGCATCGCCGACGATGGTGCTGACGAGTTGATCCAGACGCACCGGTTCGGTGGCAAGGCCGGCGGGATCTCCCTCCGCGCGAGTGACTTGGATCAGCTCGCCCACGAGGACGTTGAGCCGGTCGGCTTCGCGCTCGATGCGGTTAAAAGCCGTGTCCGGGTCGCCGCCGCCCCGCGCCAGTTCCACAGCCACGCCCAAGCGGGCCAGGGGCGAACGCAACTCGTGCGAAATATCCTGCAGCAGCCGCCGCTGCGCTTTCACCAGACCTTCGATACGCTCGGCCATCTGGTCGACGGTTCGGGCCAACTGGCCCAGCTCATCGGCGCGGCGGGAATTCACGCGGGCGGTGAAATCGCCTTTGCCGAAGCGCTCGATAGTCTTCTGCATCTTGCGCAACGGCGAAGTCAACTGGCGGGCGAGCGCATAGCAAAGGAGAGCGAAGATGCCGAGCATCCACCACGTTCCGCGCTGCACCTCGACCGACCAGCCCTCGCGACTGGGATCGCGGACGGGGTAAACGGCAACGAAGTAATATTTCTTATCGATCGTTTCAGCGACGGCGGTTTGGGCGCGGCCGCTTTCGATCCGCACAAAGGGCAACAGTGGCAGGAAAAACTGCCGCAGCGAGAAACGGGGCTGGGGCGCGTGGATGACTTTGGACCAGTCTCGTCCGTTCCCGCGCACGTCTAGGCCAGACCCGTCGGTCAGAGCCGCATCCGCGCCGGTCGCGTCCTTCAGACGGCCCAGAAATCGATCGAGACCCTGCTGCCCCTCCAGTTCCCAAGCTGCGCGCGCTTCCCTCAATTCAAAACGCGCGGGGCCCGAACCCGGATTGCGCGAACCCTGAAAGATGCTGGAGACGTAGAAGGTCGCGAGTGACGTCACGACGACTGTCAGCAGGAACCACAGGAGAATTTTGGTGAACAGCGTTCTCATGCGGCCACCTCGCCCTCGGGCGAACGAATGAACTGATAGCCCACGCCGCGCACGGTAATGATCAGCGGTTTATCGCCTTCCAGTTTCTTGCGCAGGTGGCTGATGTGCATGTCGACCGACCGGTCGAAAGGCGTCGCCTTGCGGCCGTAAAGCTCTTCCATCAGCTCGTCGCGCGAGACCACTCGTCCGGCGGAACGCATCAGTGTTTCCAGAATATCGAATTCGAAGGTGGTCACTTCCACCCCGGCTCCCTCGCGCATCACCGCGCGCGTGCCCGGATCGATGGCGATCCCGTTGACTTCGAGTTTTCCGCCCGTGTTCGGCTTTTCCAGCCGGCGCATGATGGCCCGAATGCGCGCCACCAGCTCGCGTGTATTGAAGGGTTTGGGGAGATAATCGTCGGCGCCGAGATCCAAGCCGACGATGCGGTCTTCGTCTTCGCCGCGGGCGGTCAGCATGATTACGGGCATCCGGGTTTCGCGCCGGACGCGTTTCAGGATTTCGAAGCCGTCGATGCCCGGCAGCATCACGTCGAGGACGAGCAGGTCGAAACCTCCGCCGAGCGCAGCCGCCAAGCCGCGCCGCCCGTCATTCTGACACTCCACCTTAAATCCTTCCCGAGTCAAAAGCTCCGTCAGGAGACCGGTGAGTTCCTCGTCGTCATCCACAATGAGGATGCGCACGCTCATGAATCTATCATTACGCTTCCCGTCCATGCAGTAAAGCTTTGTAACGCCGGTTGGCCCCAAATGCGCTGAGAAAACGTTCGTGGAGGCCTTCTATGGCAGATAAATCGAAAGAAACGTGCGCCCACCCGTCGTGCCACTGCGCGGCAGCCAAGGACAGCAAATATTGCAGCGCTTTCTGCGAGAAGAACGCCGGCCATCCGGACATCGCGTGCGCCTGCGGACATCCGGCCTGCGAAACGACCGCTCACGCGGGCTCGCGCATCAACGCCACATAGTTTTTTGTGGGGTCAGGCCTTCGGGCCTGCGGCTGGGCTTCTGCCCGGCCCGAGACCGATCGGAACCACTTTCCAACCCGCGGATTTGCGTTGCTCCGGGCGGCCGCCCGGAAGGGCGGCTGCAGGGCCGAAGCCCTGGCCCCACCTGTGAAGCCCTGGCCCCACCTGTAAGGTTGGAAAAACTACGTGGCACTGGGTTCGCGCATGGCCTGTCCGCCCACGCGATAACCCTCGTAGACCTGTTCGAACACGGAATCCCAGGACTCCCCGGACGCCTGCTTGCGGGCTTGAGAACCCATTCTCACGCGTAATTCCGCGTCGTTCAGAAGCCGGGCCGTGTGCGCGATGAAGTCGGCGTCTTTGTGAGCCACGAAGCCGCTGACGGCATCGCACACAATGAATTTCGGGCCGCCCGCGTCGGTGACGACAGCCGGACGGCCCGAGGCAAAAGCTTCGAGAACCACGTTGCCGAAGGTGTCGGTGCGCGACGGAAAGGTGAAAACGTCCATATTGGCGTAGGCCTCGGCCAGAGGTTGCCCGCGCAGGATTCCGGGGAAATCACCGGCGGAAAGGTTCGCGGCCAGCCAATCGCGCTCGCTGCCGTCGCCGACCACAAGGAATCGGAACGGCGGAACGCCCGCTGCCTTTAGGGCGAGTTCCAGATCGCGTAGAAATCTTACGTTCTTCTCGGGCGTGATCCGGCCGACGTAACCGAGGCGCAGGACGCCGTCGTTCACAGTGCGTTTCACAGGTGAAAACAACTCCATATCGATGCCGCGCTTCATTAGGAAAACGTGCTTATTCGTACGCCGACGGAGCATTTCGACCAATTCGACGTTGGGGGCGTAAAGCACGTTGCCGAGCCGGTAGAACGCAATGACCGCCGAGAGAATCGCGGCCTCGCTGACATCGGCGACGCGCTGGCGCGCGGCTTCCCCCGTCCAATCGAGAACCCTGGCCAAGCGCATCGCGCCGAATTCGTGGAGGTTCGTGTGCCAGGAGATTGCCAGCGGCAGCTTCATTTGTTTGGCGATGTAAACGCCGACTTCACTGACATCGCCGGGGCTCACGACGTGGATGATGTCGGGCCGGAATTCATCGAGGGCTTCGGCGATGCGGCGCCGATGCCGCCACATGGCCGGATCGTGGCGCAATCCTTTGTCGAGGCTGAAGGAAAGTGGACCTCGCGCCAGTTCCAGATGGGTGACGCCTTCGTCGCGGTAAAGCCGCGTTTCCGCCGCCCCGCGAATGCAGAAAAAAGGATAACCTCGGCGTTGCGCGAAGGCGGTCAACTGTCGGCTGGTCAGGGCGACGCCGTTGATCTCCAGGAAGGTATCGGTGAAGAATGCGACGCGCGGGATATGGGCCGATGCCACTCAGGGGCAGAATAACTCAAGCCGCGGCGAAATCGGGGTCTGGAAAGATGGCAATTGTGTGAAGAATGCGGAATGAGTTCAATGAACCGGAATTCCGGCTTCTCCCGCGAATCGACTGCGAAACTCCTCCCAGTCGTCACCCTCGCGCGCCAGGACCTGCGCGATGTCGAACCATGAGTTGGTGGTGGGAGATTCCTGTTTGAGCTTTTCAAGGCTCAGGCCGGATTTCGAAATCAGCGTCCAGAAATCCCGGAACCCCTGCTTTCTGGCTTTTTGGTGCGACTTCTCCGCCTCGCCCGCACGGTTGTGGGCGTTGCTGACATCCGCGCCGCCTTTGATCTCGATGGCCACCTTGTTCCGAAGTTCACCCCCCGAATTCCTCCTGGATACGAATATCCGGATCGGCGGCGAGGGTGAGGAAAACCTTGCGTTTCGATGCATTGACAACCGAGATCTTCCGGGCGCCATGGTCGACGACGAAATCCTTGACGATTTCCGACACGGAAAGAAAAACGTCGAGGGTAGCCTTCTTGCCGATCGCGTTGTTATTACTGCCGTACAGTTGGGCTCCGAGCGTCAGCAGCGGTAGTTCTGAAATATCCCGGGCGGTAATTCTCGGCGATATCTGTCGTACGAGTTCCGACAGGTGAAGGGCCATAACACTGCAAAACGCGTCCAAGTCCGGACGGCTCCTGCCGAGAATTCCACGCGACTCCATATTTTTATATGGCCCCATCCCAGTTCCTTTCCGATAAAATCGCTTTTGCGAAATGCCGAGCAGGAGGCGGTAGTATCCGACAAGCGCCGGTTGTCGCTCCAGAACCGCGGGAACCGGAAATACGTGCTCGTCTCTGATACCTGCGCCGGCGAGAATCCTTTGGGCGTCTTTGGGGACAAAACGGGAGATTTGTTTCTTGAGGGCGCTTGGATCGATCTGACCAAGAGTTTCGCTGAGAGCGTCCATGAGCGTGGTCTTCCGGGCTGCCACCAGCATCTGGTGAAATATCACCTGACGCGAAGGACTCAGCGGGGCAACGCTCACCGGATCACGTTTCCATTCAGCCGGTTCTCCGCAATCTGGAGATAGGAAGGATTCAGCTCGATTCCGACGAACCGCCGGTCCAGTTTCAGCGCCACCAGGCCCGTCGTACCGGAGCCTATGAACGGATCGAGTATCAGGTCGTTGGGACTCGATCCCAGCCTGATGCACGGCTCAACCAGCTTTGGCGGAAAGGTGGCGAAGTGCGCCTCCGGGTACGGGCGCGTATGGATATCCCAAACTGTCCGAAGGTTGCGTCCGTTCGGACCGCGCACAGCGGCCGGATCGTACTTGTAGCGCTCGCTCTTGCTGAAGAGAAAAATGTATTCGTGGCTGCGGGTCGGCCGGTCTTTAACGCTCTCCGGTTGACAATTTGGCTTGTTCCAAACGATGTCCGCGCGCAGATACCAGCCTTCTTTCTGTAATGCAAACGCGAGCAGCCACGGTACGCCGATCAGATCCTTCGACTTCAAGCCCTCGGGAGTAGGCGGGCGCACGCTCATCGCCCGGACCGGATTTTTCTTGTCCGTAGCGCGCCAGGTCCGGCCGCCGGACGTATAGGAATCGCCAATGTTCAGCCACAGCGTACCGTCGTCCTTCAAAACCCTGCGTAACTGTGCGAATACCTTGGCCAGATGTTGAACGTAAGCTTGGACCGAATCCTCCAGTCCGATTTGCCGAGGGATATTGTAGTCACGCAGCGACCAATAAGGCGGGGAAGTGACGCAGCTTTGAAAGCTCCGCTCGGGCAGAGTTGCCAAAACGTTTTCGGCATCGCCCCCGATCAGCGCAGACATACCGTCCTCTGTGCGGAAGAACTGTTCGATCCGATCCGCTTGGGCGGCGTCGAACCGATGAACCCGCGCCTCATCTGCAAAAAGACTCGGGGCAATAGCGGGATTTCGGGCTGAATTTGTTCGGGGCTTCAGGCTGCTGACGCTCACGGGTTGCTTAAGCACACGCAATAAACCTCTGCTCCTGTATATCGGAGAGATTTTCCCGATAGTTTAACGCTCAGAATCTTTGAGAACATTCTCTCACCTCTCTGTTTGCGGCGCGCGCCGTCCGCGAACTGCCGATTTGCCTGAACCGCAATCTCTGCAATTCCTGCACCCTTCGCTGCCCGAAATGGTAGGCACGGAACTTGCTCGGCCCAAGCATTTCCTTGTTTTTCATTTATTTGAAATGGCACTCGGCGTGCTCCTACGGTCGCGGGACGTTGCGCCCGGGGAGTTCCCAACATGCTTGGCTGGACGATTATATTCGCCTTGATTGCATTCTTAGCCGGATTCATGGTAATCCTGACCGGTCCGGCGGCGGCGTCTTCGTCGATGAAACTCGCGACCCTGTTGTTCGGAGCTCTCTTCCTCGCCTGCCTCTTCACCAGAGTGGTGCGCGGCCGCGCCTGACAAATGGGACGGGGCGGCGGCATGAGATCCGAACCCCGCCGTGTCGTTCTGGCCTTCTATCCGTCAGGCGACGAACCCGCCGAACCCGGTCTGCCGCCACTCCGGAAAGGAACGCGCGCATGCGCGATTCGCGCGAACACGCGGGAAATCCCGGAGTTCTGCGGACGCTACGCGCACCTGCGGTTCGAGGGCGAGTCGCTCATCGCCGCAGAAGCGGAGTCGGGCAGAGTCGAGGACATCATCAAATCCCTGCGGCTGGCCGGATCGCCCGCGATATTCGTCGTCGACTCGGCTCCGGAACCCAGGAGGCCGCCGGCGGGCGAACCTCACCCCGACGAACATCGTCCCTTCACGCGACGATTCATCCTTGCGCAGCTGCGCGGGAGCAACGCGGCGGTGGATCGCGCCTGCGCCGATCTGGCCGAGGCTTCCCGTCTGGACCACGCGCTTTCGCCTTCGGCTGAGTGGATTCTGGACAACTCCTATCTGATCCACACGCGGATCGTGGAAGTGGAGAGGCATCTCCCGAACGATTTTCTGCTCCGGCACTACGCCGGCAACGGGCACAAGACCGTTGACGTCCTCGCTCGGGAACTGGCGGCGAAGACCGGCAACAACATCACGGAAGCCGCGATCCGCGATTGCCTGCGGGAGTATCAGAAGCAGCACCCTCTGACGATCGCGGAGCTCTGGGCTTTTCCGCTGTTCCTGCGCATCGCGCTGATCGAAGCGCTGGCGCAAATCGCGACGCGCGTGCGGGAGGGACAGCGGCTGCGCGAATCGGCTTACCTTTGGGCGAACCGTCTGGCGACGGGCGCGCGCATCGGCGACGAGGCCTTCGAAAAAATTCTGAGGCTGATGGCATCGGAGCCGGTCGCCGATCAGCCGCATTTCGTGACCGCGCTCGCCGAACAATTACAGGACGAGGAAACGGCGCTGGGCCCCGCGCAGCACTGGATCGAGCAACGGCTGGGAGAGTCGCTGGTCGATACCGCGCGCGCGCACCACATGCGCGAAGCGGCGGAGACCGTTTCCACGTCGAACGCGTTCGGCAGCCTGCGAGCGCTGGGCCGGCTGAATTACGAGCAGATCTTCGAAGACGTCAGCCTGGTGGAAGCGGAGCTTCGAACCGATCCCGCGAACGTTTATGCCCGCAGCGATTTCACCACGCGGGACCTTTCGCGGCGGGTGGTCGAACGAGTGTCACGGTACAGCGGGGTCGCAGAGATCGACGTGGCCCGGCGCGCGGTAGGGCTGGCGCGCGAGTCCGGCGATCCGCGGACCGGACACGTCATGTGGTATCTGCTGGCCGACGGCCTCGAAGCGTTGGAAGCGGAGACAAAAACGCGCATTCCCGCGGCGGCGCGGATCCTGCGTTCGGCCAGGAGTCATGCCACCGGCGTTTATCTCGGCGCGGTGCTGCTGCTCACCGCGTGCTTCACCTTTTTGACCTGGTCGCTGGCCTGGGAAGCGGGAGAACATGCGCGGGTCTTTCTCGTCACCCTTGTGACTCTGGCGCTGCTTCCCCTGAGCGAACTGGCTATTCAGATCGTGAACGCGCTGGTGATCGCGCTGCTGCCTCCGGACCCGCTGCCGAAGCTGGATCTGCGCGAAGGCATTCCGGCGGGCGACGCCACGCTGGTGGTGATCCCGATGATGCTCGGCAGCCTCGAAGTGGTGCGCGCCG
>JASHSD010000528.1 GCA_030036985.1 Bryobacteraceae bacterium | reverse complement strand
TCGTCGACGCGTTGTCCGCGCCGGCGCCTGCAGTCCGGGCAATTGCAGGGTTCGCCCACGATGGAGCGATACTTCGGACCCTTTCGCGGGCGAAGCGCCGGCTCCTTTTTCTCCGTCGCGAGCACTTCATCCACCTGCGCCGGGGTCAGTTCGATCACACCTTCGCGGAACGGTCCGTGCAGCAGCTCCACGGCTTGGGCGGCGAGATTGAGATCGCGACTCCGTTGCGCGAGCTTGGCCGCGGCCGCGGCACAGACCCCGCGGCGCTCCGCCAACGCAGCCGGCAACGAGCGCGCGCGCAACAGCAGAAATCCGGCATCATCGCTGCCGCGCGCGAGACCCGCCGTCGATATGGGATACGCGAATTCCGGCTGATAGCATTCGATCGCCAGGTCGCCCAACAGGCGAAGCTGGTCCGGATTGAGCGAAGCGGAAACGCGCGGAAACTGTTTGGCCGCTTCGGCAAAAAACTCGCGCGGGACGTCCAACCGAAACTCCGCGTCGCGCGCCAGAGCTTTCAATCGCGCGAGATCGGCGGGGAGCGCGGCGCGTTCGTCGGCGGCCAGGCTTTTCAGCGTTACGGGTCTTTCAAAGCCGGCCCTTTTGCAGCCTGCCGCGACAGAGGAAATCAGCAGCGACGCGCCAGCCTGGCTGTCCAGCAGGCGCGCTGTCTCGGCGCGGAAGCCGGCGGCGCGTTCGATTTTGCCGCTCGCCGACGCGGCAATGGCGCGCAGCGCGGCGACAAAAGCCTTCCGATCGCCCACCTGAGATTGCGGAAGCGCCTCGACCGCGGCCAGCGCCTCTTCGGCCTTCGCCGGCTTCTTCGCCTTGATGTGCCGCATGACGTCGCCGGCCATGAGACGCAGCCGCGCTCTGCGCACATTCGGATTGAGGCCGTCGATGCCTTCGGCCTTGGCCAGATACCCCAATGCCGCCGGCAGGAATCCGCGTTTTTCCATCGCGTCCATCAGGTACAGGACCGGTTCCAGATCGTCAGGCAGCGCTTTATGCCAGACTTCGGCGACATCTCGGGCATCTCTTGTCTCATCGCGCTTGGCCCACTCCATCCATTTCGCAAAGGCTTCGGAGCGGGGATCGAGGACACAGGCGCGCTGGTAAAGCTCCTCCGCGCGGGCGTAAAAAAGATCTTCCTTGCGCATCCCCTCGCCGGTCTGAAACCGCTCGAAGGAACGAATCATCTCTTGGGGCACGTCGCGCAGTACGCCCGCCATGTGCAGATAGAGGGCGGCGGCTTCGGGTCCGTTCGGAGAGAATAAGCCCTCCTGAACCGCGGCCAGCCGGAACCGGTCCCACATTTCACAGGCCAGCACCTTTTCCTGCAGGTCCCCGTCCGCTTCCAGGCCACGCGCGAACAGGCGATGGAAGTAAGCGTCGATCTGCTCGGGACCCTCCATAGCCCCGACCACCTGCTTCTGGTCCATGTCGATGAGCGCCGTGCGCACGCCG
The DNA here is from genome assembly GCA_030036985.1 of Bryobacteraceae bacterium. Taxonomy (GTDB): domain Bacteria; phylum Acidobacteriota; class Terriglobia; order Bryobacterales; family Bryobacteraceae; genus BOG-234. The sequence goes on along the minus strand of JASHSD010000528.1, from coordinate 5,621 downwards.
ATATGCTGTTTGAGCCGAACCAGGCGATCCGGCGCTCCGCGGCGGCACTCAGCCACGGCCGTTCGTATCGCCTTCAGGGTTCGATTCTCGCTTTCGTCGGCATTCAGCGCGCGATCCAGTTCCGCAATCGCCTGTTTCAGGGCGGCTCGGTTGCCCGCAACTCCGCCGACCAGCGCCGCACTCGCCGGAGACAGCGGTTTGGCGGGTTTTCCATCCAGCAGCGCCTGAATGGCGGGAATCAGACGCGCCGGCGCCGATTCGGGCGCAATCACATCCAGATACCTCCGGCACGCGTCGTCTTCATGCCGATAGAACGCGGCGATGGCCGAAACCAGCATCTTCCAGGGCGCGAGAGGGCTTCGGCGCGACACTTCGGGAAGCGCCATGGCGTCGTTCGGAACCTGACCGGAGGTGACCGCTTCGAAAGCGCGCTGCAGCGCGGCGGCGGCTTGGCGAAGAGGATGGTCCGCGGGCAGCGCGGCACAGCCGGCCAAGGCCGCAAGATCGCTGACCTGCCCCTGCACAGCGGCTTCGATGGCCGCGCGCCGTTCGGGAGAGAGATTCGGGTCCGTGAGCGGCGCGAGGAGTTGGTCCAACTTGTTCCCTCGAGCCATGCCGACCGCGGCGACTCCCGCGAGGCGTTCCGCGGAAGCGGGATAACGCTCCCGCACCAGAGCCAGCAGGGACTCCGCTTCCTGCGTGAGATTCTGGCGCAGCAGAGCCTCGATGCGGGCGGCGTAGGCTTCGATCAGGATCGCCTCGGAAGCGGGCGTCTGACGCGTTTTGTGGAAATCCCTCGCGCGATCGAGAGCGGTCTTCGATTTGCCGGTGGCAATCAGCTGACGAACGGCGGTTTCATGAGCCGGAAGCTCCCCTGGACCCGGGTCGGTCTTGTTCAATTGTGGATACAACGCAGTCCTGCTCCGTGGTCTCCGGGGGTATCCACAATTATGACGGTCCAGGAGGTTCCGGCGCAACCGCAATTTCAAACGGACACGCAACTATGGACACGCGACTTTAGTCGCGTCGGGGACCGCACCGGCAGACGCGACTTTAGTCGCGTGTCCCAACTCGCGCGTCCGCTAACTCGCGGTCTTGCCGCGCGGTACAAAATTCAGCGACGCCGAATTCATGCAATACCGCAGTCCGGTGGGGCGCGGACCATCGTCGAATACGTGTCCGAGATGCGCGTCGCAACGCACGCAGCTGCATTTCGTCCGGTCCATGCCGAAGCTGTGGTCGGTCTGCTCCACCACATTTTCCTTCGCGATCGGCTGATAAAAGCTGGGCCAGCCCGTGCCCGATTCGAATTTGGTCTTCGAATCGAACAACACGGTGTCACAGCAGATGCAGTGATAGAGGCCGTCGGCGTGATTATAGGCGTACTTGCCGGTTCCCGCCTGCTCGGTGCCTTCCTTGCGCGTCACGTCGAACTGCAGAGCGTTCAGCTGCTTCCGCCATTCGGCGTCCGTCTTGACGACCTTGTCCATCTCGGCGACGCCGACCCGGTTGCCGTTGGCGTCAAACTGCACCACTCGAACCTTGGCGGCTCCTCCGACCTTAGTGACTTTGGCCGCGGCCAGCAGCGCTCCCGCGCCCGCTCCGCCCGCGAGGCTCATTAAAAATCCGCGACGATACATGGACTTCATTTGATCTCCTTGGTGTAATATTCCGGATACTTTGCCTTGAAATTGTTGAGCAGCGGGATATCGATATTGGCGATATACCCTTGAGTCGGATTGTGATCGAGGAAGTGCTGATGATATCCCTCGGCCGGATAGAAGGCCTTCAGCGGCGTCAACTGAGTAACGATCGGGTCCTTGAAAACATGCGCGGAATCGAGTTGGCGAATATAATCTTCCGCGACTTTCTTCTGCTCTTCGTTGGCGTAGAAGATCGCCGAGCGATACTGCGTTCCCACGTCGTAATGCTGCCGGTTGAGCGTCGTGGGGTCATGCGCCGCCGAGAAGAACACCTTGAGGATATCGCCGTAGGTGACCTTCGCGGGATCGTAGACGATCTTGATCGATTCGGCGTGACCGGTCGGATGGTCGGTTTCGCCCCTGTCGCTGACAATGTCGTAGTGGGCGGTAGCGGCATCGCCGCCGGAATACCCGACCGTGGTTTTGGTGACGCCCCTCATGTGCTCGAAAACTCCCTGCATGCCCCAGAAGCAGCCGCCGGCGAGCACCACGGATTCCGTGCCCTGAGCCGGAGCGGTCACCTTGGGCGGATCGGGAAAACTCGCCGCCATGGCCAGCGTCAATCCACTTGCCGCGAGGAGCGTTGCGGCGTTCAGAATTCCTTTTTTCATTTGACCTCCATCCAGTTCCACATATTATGATACGCGCAAATTCGGCGAATGGTTGGAGGGATGGAAGCGATACGCGTGTCGATCGCCCCCTCGCGGTCGCGGCCCGGAAATCATTGCCGAGCCGCGACTACGCTTCCGATCCGCAACCAGGCTTCCGAGCCGCGACCGCGAGGGAGCGATATCTTTGCAACAAAAACCTCAGTTCAAAACCACCGCCGGATGATAAACGTGCGGCAGCGCGATGCGTCCGATGGCCACCAGCCGGCCGTCGGGGCCAACAGCTTTGACATGCGGCGTCCCATTCTGCACGCGAAACGGAGAAACGTTGAAATCGCGTCCCTGGCGGATGCGCGCCACTGTGAGCTCGTCCACGAACACGGAAGGAAACTCGGGCAGCAGATCGTGCGCGGGAATCAGCGCCTCCGCCAGCCGGTCTTCCTCTTTCAACCCTTGAAGTCGATCCAGCGTCCACGCCTGATCGATGCGGAACGGCCCGGACTGTGTGCGCACGAGCGATTCGATATGCGCGCCGCATCCGATCGACAGCCCGATTTGGTGCGCGATCGCGCGCACATAGGTTCCCGACGAACAGCGCACCTTTATCCGCGCCCGCGCGCCCTCCACGCCGAGCAGCATCAATTCGTAAATCGAAACTTTAACCGGCGCCAGATCCACCGGAACGTTCTTCCGCGCCAGTTTGTATGCGGGCACGCCGCCGATCTTCTTCGCCGACACGGGCGGCGGGACCTGCTCGATCTCGCCGCGCATCGGCGCGAGACAGGCTTCGATCTGTTCGGCGGCGATGTTCGGCGTGGTGTCCGGTCCGCAAGGCTCGCCCGCGCGATCCCACGTGGAGGTCGCGAAACCGAAGCGCACCACAGCCTCATACGTTTTTTCGGCGCGATCCCAGAACTGGGCGAGCCGTGTCGCCTGTCCGATCATCAGCGGCAGCACGCCTGTAGCGATCGGGTCGAGCGTGCCCAGGTGCCCGACGCGCTTCGTCCCCGCGATTCCGCGCACCTTTCCCACGACGTCGTGCGATGTCCAGCCCTCGGGCTTGTCCACAACGATTACGCCATCAGGATTCACTTCTGCTGTTCCAGTTCCCCGATCGTCTTCATTACCACCGTGCCGATGATTTCGAAGCTTCGCGGATCCAGCTTGTCCATCGTGTCCCGCGGCGTGTGCCAAAACGTGCTCTGCGAATCGAAATCGATGAGATCCACCGCGCGCACGCCCGCTTTGAGAAACGGGATGTGGTCGTCCTCCATGGTCGTCGGTTGGCGCGGAAACTGCGCGGAATAACCCAGCGAATCCGCCACGTCCCACACAAGGTTGCGCAGGGAGGGCGTCGAACTCTGGTCGTAAATCAGACGCAGGTTTTTGTCGCCGGTCATATCGACGTTGATCAGAGCCTTCAATCGGCGGATTGTTCCATCCTGTGTCCATTTTTCGGCCAGATGGCGGCTGCCGTAAACACTGTCCGTATCCGTCCATTCATGGCGCGCCTCCTCGCCGTCGAAAAAAACCAGGTAAACGTCGTCGACGCGCGGTTGGCCTTCGAGCGCGGCGGCGAATTCCAGCAGCATTCCGGTCGATGATCCGCCGTCGTTCGCGCCCACGAAGTTCGGCAGGTTCTTTGTATCGTAATGGCCGCTGATGGCGATGGCGCGGCCGCTTTTACCCGGAAATTTCGCGATGATGTTTTCCATCGGTATAGGCCCGTCCGGCGTCTGCGCGGTGAACCGATCGGAAATGATCTCGCAGCCGCGCATCGCCAGTTGCCGCTTGATCATCGCGCGCAGTTTGACGATGGCCGCCGTACCGTCGGCCCGCGGACCCAATGCCACTGCTTCGCGTGTGAATGCGAACGCTTCCGCCGCACTGAAACTTCTGGCTTGGGCAGCGACACTCAGCGTCAACATGAAAATGGGCAATGAAATCGCGAAGGAACGTGGGGCGAAGAAATGTGTAGCAAAGAAACGTGGCATTTTGATCCGTCTTATTTTCAGGTTACCAGGACTGTGAGCAGGCTCCTGAATCTGCCGGAAAGTCGTTGACATCTTGAGTGGCAGGTGAACTGCTATACGTTCAGCGGCGGGAGGAAGTGTGGGATCGTTCGGACCAGGCGCGAAGCTGCGGCAGGAAAGGATCGATCACGGATTAACGATCGACGATGTGGCGCGGGAAACCAGAATCAGGCCGCGTTTCCTCGTCGCCATCGAGGCTGACGATTTCGACGGTCTGCCCGGCGCGGTATTTGCGCGCAGTTTTGTGCGGCAATATGCCAAGGCGATCGGCCTGGATCCGGATCCGCTCGTTGCCGAGATGCCGAAACGGGAGGACGCCGCGGTTCAATTGCCGAACCCGCCGGCCCGGCAGTCCAGGCCCTTCCTTATTTCCGCGGGCGTGGAGCGCGCGATGCGCTCCGGCGGCTGGATCGCGATTGTCGGCGTAGCGGCCGTTTTGGGGTGGATTTATCTGAACCACACGGGTCAGAGCGCCGGCATCAACCAGGTTCGGCCCGCGGAACGGCAGCCCGCGCAGAACGCGCAAACGGCTTCGGTGACGCCCGCATCGTCTCAGCCGGAGTCGTCAACTCAGGCGGCGACGCAAACGGTGCCTGCCCCGGCGGTTCTCGAGAAGACCCCCGCCGCGCCCGTCGAGGTCGTGATCACCGCCCACCAGACGACTTGGGTACAGGTGATCGCGGACGGTAAGTCAGCCTTTACCGGCACTCTCCAACCGAACGACACCAAAGAGGTCGGCGCCTCGGATCAGGTGAAACTGATCGCGGGAAACGCCGGCGGCATCACGGTTTCGCTGAACGGCAAAACGCTCGACCCGTTGGGGCCGACCGGCCAGGTCCGCGTGCTCAGGCTGACGGCGGAAGGTCCGGTGTTCCTCGCGAAAGCGCCGCAGCCCGCGCCCGATCCGCTCTAGCCGCGCGCGCCGCCCGGCGCCGGTTGCGCATCTCTTCGCGTCTTTCGGCCAGCAGCACCTGTCTCCGCTCGCGCTCGGCGATCAGCAGTTCGTGGCGGCGTCTTTGCTTCGTGTGCAGGTCGATTTTCCGCCAGAATTTATTGAAATACGAGATCGCCGACCAAAGCGAGAAAAATACCACAACATACAACGCCGCGTCGGCCCACGGCAGCACCCAGGCATGATGCATGGCGATCATCAGCAGGGAAATAGCCAGCACCTGCGAAACGGTTTTGGTTTTCCCCAATTCGCTGGCCTTGATGGTGTAGCCTTCGACAGCCGCGATGCTGCGCAGCCCCGAAACGGCAAATTCCCGCCCCACTAA
>JASHSD010000527.1 GCA_030036985.1 Bryobacteraceae bacterium | reverse complement strand
TCAGCCTCGGCCTTCCGTTATGGAATAATTGGCGAACATGCGGGATTTCATATACGATCAGCCGCCGGCGCGCGTGATCTTCGGCTCGGGTTCGTTCGACCGGCTCGCCGACGAAGTGACGCGCTTGGGAGCCGCGCGCGCAATCGTCCTCTCCACGCCCCAGCAGCGAAATGACGCCGAGGAAGCCGCGCGCCGCCTGGGAACGTTGTCCGCCGGGATTTTCGCCGAAGCGGTGATGCATGTGCCCATCGAAACCGCCCGCGCGGCTCGCGAAATGGCGCGGAATCTCAATGCCGATTGCTGCGTCGCCGTGGGCGGAGGTTCCACCATCGGTCTGGGCAAGGCCATCGCGATCATGAGCAGTCTGCCGATCGTCGCCGTGCCCACCACGTTCGCCGGTTCGGAGATGACGCCGATCTACGGACTCACCGATGGCGGCGTCAAAAAAACGGGCCGCGATCGGCGCGTGCTCCCGAAAACCGTCATCTACGACCCCGATCTCACCCGCACGCTGCCGGTGCGGATCGCCGCCCCTTCCGGCATGAATGCCATCGCCCATTGCGTGGAGGGGCTCTATGCGCCGGACGGCAATCCGATTATGTCGCTGTTCGCGGCGGAAGGGATTCGCGCGCTCGCCCGCTCCCTGCCCGTCATCGTGCGTGAGCCGGAAAATATCGAGGCCCGCTCCGACGCGCTTTACGGGGCATGGCTGGCGGGCACGGTGCTCGGCGGAGTCGGCATCGGAATTCACCACAAGCTCTGCCACACGCTCGGCGGATCTTTCAATCTACCCCACGCCGAGGTGCACACGGTCATTCTGCCGCACGCCGTCGAATTCAACCGGAACGCCGCGCCCGAGGCCATGCGAATCGTGGCGGATGCTTTGGGCGTCAAAGAAAGCGCCGGTCAAGGGCTGTACGATCTGGCCGTCGCCATCGGCGCGCCGGTCGCGTTGCGGGACATCGGCATGCCGGCGGACGGTCTCGAACGGGCGGCGGAACTGGCGACGCAGAATCCCTATGCGAATCCTCGGCCGGTCGAGTACGCGGGCGTGCTGGAGCTTCTCCAAAAGGCATGGGCGGGTACGCGGCCGGTAGAATAGAAAATTCCTCTTATGGCAGACGTTTTTATTTGCGATGCAATCCGCACGCCTTTCGGCCGCTATGGCGGCGCGCTGGCGATGGTCCGAACCGACGATTTGGCTGCGATTCCGATCAGATCGCTGGTTGAACGAAACCCGGGAGTCGATTGGGGCGCGCTCGACGACGTGATCTACGGTTGCGCCAATCAGGCGGGCGAGGACAATCGCAACGTCGCGCGCATGGCGCTGTTACTGGCCGGATTGCCTACCGAAGTCACGGGAGCCACCGTGAACCGCCTGTGCGGATCCAGCATGGACGCCGTCGGCGTTGCATCGCGGGCCATCAAATCGGGCGAGGCGGATCTCATGATCGCGGGCGGCGTGGAAAGCATGTCCCGCGGGCCATTCGTAATGGGCAAGGCCGAGGCAGCTTTCAGCCGAACCGCGGAGATTTTCGACACGACCATCGGCTGGCGTTTCGTGAATCCTCTGCTGAAGAGCAAATACGGCGTCGATTCCATGCCGGAGACGGCGGAGAACGTGGCCGAGGAGTTCTGCGTCTCGCGCGCCGATCAGGACGCGTTCGCGTTCCGCACGCAGCAACGCTGGGCGAAGGCGCATGCGGCCGGCTTCTTCGCCAACGAGCTGATTCCGGTGTCGATTCCGCAGAAGAAGGGCGACCCGAAAAAAGTGGATACGGACGAGCATCCGCGGCCGGACACCACGCCCGAGGCGCTGGCGAAACTGAAACCGGTGGTAAAGCCGACGGGCACGGTCACGGCGGGAAACGCATCGGGAATCAACGATGGCGCGTGCGCTTTGCTGCTGGCTTCGAGAGAGGCTGTGGCGAAGTACGGTCTGACGCCCCGGGCCCGGGTGATCGCCACAGCCACGGCGGGAGTGCCGCCGCGCATTATGGGTTTCGCGCCCGCCCCGGCGACCCGGAAGGTGCTGGCGAAGACCGGCCTGGCGCTCAGCGACATGGACGTGATCGAGTTGAACGAAGCCTTCGCCTCCCAGGCGCTCGCCGTGACGCGGGATCTCGGACTCGCCGACGATGCCGCGCACGTGAACGCGAACGGCGGCGCGATCGCGATCGGTCATCCGTTGGGCGCGAGCGGCGCGCGCCTGGTCATAACCGCAGTGTCGCAGTTGCAGAAGACAGGCGGGCGTTATGCGCTCTGCACGATGTGCATTGGGGTAGGGCAGGGAATCGCCACGATTCTGGAACGCTGCTGAAAGATGTGTAGGGCAGGATGGCATCCTGCGCGGGGTTGGTAACCCCGCTCGTCCGCTGCATCACAACCGTCCAGGCCGATTACCAATCGGCCGCAGATTGACAATCCGCCCCACAATCCGAGCGAAAATTTCCGGCAAGTTCGATTGAAGCGTCGATTGCCGCAAGCCTATAATCGGCGCAGTGGACAGGCTGCGACACGTTCGGATAGCCATGCTGGCGGTGCTCCTGCCGGGAGCGCTGTCGGCTCAGGTTTTCACCAGCCGCACGCACCTTGCCGCGCCGCCGTCCCGCTTCGAGGTTTCTCTTTCGTACGGGGTCGGCACAATCGCGGAGAAGGTGGCGCCAATCGGCGGAAAAATCGATGCCGGCGACTGGGAAATCACCGTCCGATTCAATCCGGCGACCTGCGAGATCTATTGCTCATACCGAAGAAAATCGGCGCGGTCTATCACCGCGGTGACATTGCCGCCTCCGCTTACTGAGATCCGAGTCTTCATGGACTCGGTCGCCACGCCATTGGTTTTCGTGGTTGATCCCGCCGGGGTCGGCCTCCCGACTCTCACGCTCACGAGATTTTCGCGCCAACAGGAGATCGATCAGCGAAAGATCCACTCGGCCCATCTCACGGAACAACGAAGCGAACGTTTGTTGCCGCCGTCCCACATTGTTCGACGCATTCCCGCGCGTGAAAATTTCGCGCCGTCCGCATACTCCCTTCGCATTTAAAAACCTCTCGCCTGCCCGCATTTTCGATTTGCGTCAAGAGAGGTTTTATGAATTCAAAGACGACGGATTCCGGTCGTGTGCTCTGCCTGCGCGCCGCGGCCAGGAGATTTCAGATTCCGGAGCGAACGCTGCGCTATCGGGCCAGCCGCGGGCGCATTCAGGGTTCTTACAAGGAAGGCAAATTATGGCGGTTTCCGCTTTGGTCGCTGCCTCCCGCCCAAAAAGAAATGGAAATCGAAATGGAAATTGTGAAAAATGATCGTTAAACGAATGGCAGTTCTGGCAGCGTGTCTGATGGCTGCAGCGAACGCCGCGCCGACCGTACGCGGAGGCTCCATCGATCTCTCCGCATACAAAGGCAAGGTCGTTCTGTTGAATTTCTGGGCCACGACCTGCGGCGGATGCAAGGTCGAGATCCCGTGGTTCATGGAGTTTGCGCGGAAATACAGACGCAGCGGTCTCGCCGTGATTGGCGTCTCACTGGACGACGGCGGCTGGAAATCGGTCCGGCCGTGGATCAGGGCGAGGAAGCTGAATTACCCGGTCGTGATCGGCGATGACGCCGTCGCGAAGGCGTACCACGTCGAAGAATTACCGAAGACTTTCCTGATCGACCGCACCGGTCGCGTGGTCGCCACGCACACCGGAATTGTCAATAAAGACGAATGGGAACGGCGCATTCGCGAACTCATGCAATAAGCCGATGCGCCGCTGTGGTGTGTAGTGTGGCGCGCGCACTCGTGCGCGGCGCGTCCCGACTCATCGGGAACGCTTGCGTCGTCTTCGCCGGCTTCGCCGCGCCCTCTCACGCAGAGGCGAGTTCGCGCAGCGATTCCGTGTAAGGCGCGCGCGCCACGCCGCGTTCAGTGACGATCGCCGTCACGTACCGGTTCGGCGTCACATCGAACGCCGGATTGCGCACCGCCGCGCCTTCAGGCGCCATGCGCACGCCGTGAACGTGCGTCACCTCCACGGCCGCGCGTTCCTCGATCGGAATATGCGTCCCGTCCGGCAGGCTCAGATCCAGCGTCGAAACCGGCGCGGCGACATAGAACGGCACATCATTCTCCTTCGCCAGCACAGCCACGCCATACGTCCCGATCTTGTTCGCCACATCCCCATTCGCCGCGATGCGGTCGGCGCCGACAATCACGCATCCGATGCGCCCGCTGTGCAGGAAATGCCCGGCCATGTTATCCGTGATCAAGGTGGCGGGGATGCCGTCGCGCTGCAGTTCCCAAACGGTCAGCCGCGCGCCCTGCAGAAACGGACGCGTCTCATCGGCGAACACATCGACATGCTTGCCCGCTTCCACCGCCGCGCGAATCACGCCCAGAGCCGTCCCGTATCCCGCAGTCGCCAGCGCGCCCGCGTTGCAGTGCGTCAGCACGGTGCGGCCGTCCGGAATCAGCCGCGCGCCATGCCGCCCGATCGCGCGGTTGATCTCGATATCCTCCTCGCGCACCAGCCGCGCTTCCGCAATCAGCCGTTCGCGAATCTCCTCGCCGGGCAGATGCCGAATCGAGCAATAGAGCCGTTTCATCCGCTCGATACCCCAGAACAGATTCACCGCCGTCGGCCGCGTCGACGCCAGTTCCGCGCAGATCTCCTCGAACTGAGCGTCGAGATTCGCACTGTCGGCCTGCGCCACGCCGATAGCCACGCCCATCGCCGCCGCAACCCCGATCGCCGGCGCCCCGCGAATCACCATCGTGCGGATCGCCTCCGCAACCTCCAGATAATTCCGGCAGACCACATAACGTTCTTCCCCGGGCAGCCGCGTCTGGTCGATCATCACCACGCCTTCGTGGCTCCATTGAATTGTTTCGATCATGAATGTGAGGGATGCAGCCCCGAAACCACCACCGCGAAAAACGGCAGCGCGTTATACGAAATATGAGTAATGGCGGAAGCGCGTGTCGACCCCGAAACATGCCGCACCACGCCGAGGACAAACCCGACCAGCGTAATCAGCACGCCGCTCTGCCAGGCATCCGCATTCTGCGCCAGATGCAGCGCGCCGAAAAGGATCGCGGTCGCGAGGAGCCCCGGCAGCACACCCATCGAATCCACCAGCACCGGCTGCAGAAATCCGCGAAAGAGCAACTCCTCGATGATCGGTCCCAGCGTTATGCCGAAGATCGCGATCCCGATGCGGCTGGCCGTGTCGCTGAGCAGTTTGTCGAACGGCGTTTCCGTATTCGGAATGCCGAGCAGATTGCCAAGCACAATGACAACGACCGCCAGCGCGACGCCCAGAAAGATGAGATGCCTTGCCTGAAACGGCTGCGACACCCATGCCAGCGATTCGAACAGCGGTTTCCCGTGCCGCGCGCAAATCAGCCAAAGCGCGACGAAAAGAATCGCATAACCGATGAACTCCGCAATCAGAAGCGGAAGTCCGAGTTGCGCATTGCGGTGGAAATATGCGCTGACAGCCTGAACAACGATATTGCCCACCCACACCGCCGGCAGAAACAGTGCGGCCACGAACAGGATCTCCGCAAAACCCCAGAAGGGACGTTCGCGTTCGGCCAGGCGGATCGGCGGTGAAATGGATTGCGGGATCAGGCAGTCCTCTCGATCAGCGCCGCCGCAATCAGCGGAATCATGATTTCATGATGGCCCGTGAGCGAATATCCATGCCCTCCCGCGTGCGCATGCGGGCGTTCGACTACGTTCACGCGCGGTCTGTAGTGCTGCAGGAAATCCAGATTGACAGTCGTAAAGTTGCGCAATTCGTGACCGAGATTGCGCACGCACGAAACGGCC
>JASHSD010000526.1 GCA_030036985.1 Bryobacteraceae bacterium | reverse complement strand
GACTCGCACAGGCTCACCCACTGCCTTCTTAGCCGGTGCAGCCTTCTTCGCTCCTTTTGCGGACGGGGACTTCTTAGCTGTTGACCCTTTGTGAACGCTCTGCACATTCTTCGCGGCCGCCACCGATTTCGCTTTCTCCGCGGCCTTTTGCAAACGCCAACGTTTTTTGGTTGCCGCGATGATCCTCTGCAAGCCCTCCGGACTGATCCGACGCTTTGCTTTGGGCGCCTCCGCCGTGGTTGTCGAAGCCGGTTCGGACTCACCCCGGATCCTGGCCCATCGCCGCTGTTGCGCTTCCCTCATACGCTTTCGGGAAGCGGCGCTGAACTTCCTGCGACTATGCGGGAGTGCACTTGAAGTCGATGGCGTGGTAACTCCATCGGCCTCCCGCAACGCCGCGAGCGCTCGTTCGATCGCCAGTCTCTGCCGTTCGAGTTGATCTATAATGCCGGTCAAGCCCTCTGTCATTCGTTTATTCTCCTTGTGCGTGGACTACGGCAATCATACAATTTCACTGTCCCCGCGATGAAGCAGGTGTCCATAGCAACGGACGGAAGCAGCGGACGGACCGAAACGCACGATGGCCTGGAACCGGCGCGTACACGATGTCCGCCGCTGCGGTGAGCCGCGATACAGTCGAGGCTGCGCGACCGGGAGCTTCCATACAAGCGGCGCCCCTGATGGCGGGATAAGAGGCGCTCCATCACGCTAGAATCCTGGCGGAGGAGTAAGTATGAACGCACCGATTAAGAGTGCGGCGCTGCTTTTCTTTTGCCTTGCGACTTTGGCGCAGGCGGTCGGGTTCACCATTGCGCCTGCGATCGCGCCTGCACAGGATGCGATCGTCACAGGCACCGCGGGCGGCGATCTCAGCGACGCGGATCTGTCATCGATGGGCATTCTCGTCGCCGACGGAACGGAAACCGAGGACGAGAATCCGGTCGACGGTGTCTTTGACTCAACTACCCCCGCACCGGAAGCGTCGACACTATTCCTGATGGGTGCGGGAGTTCTTGTAATCGTCGCCGCGATGCGGGTCAATCGTTCGCGGGAGCGTAAGTAAGGACGTGTCACCGAATAACCAATCCGTTTGCGAAAAACCGCTTGCTTGCGCGCGCGGCTCGGAAAGGGCTTCTGAGCCACAACCGCAAGGGAGTGGTTGAACGAGTTATTCCGCGACAGGTGCTAAGCATAGAAGCCTTTCGATAGACACCCTGGCGTCCCGCTTGCCCGATCCAGCGCGCTCGGGCAATACTGGCAGCGGAGAGCGCCGTGAATATTATTACCGCGTATTTGAGGATGGGGTGTTTCGACCCGATGCGCCGTTGGACCTTCCCGAAGGGTCGCGCGTACAGCTTGCCGTCGAATCGCTTTCCAGGAATCCGGATGCGACTCCGGCGCTCTCGATAGAAGAACGGCGGGGCCTCCGCCGCCGCGTGGCGGAGCGGATGATGCGGAATCCTCTGCCGGCGGACGCTCCCCGTTTCAAGCGCGACGATATGTATGATCGCGATTGATACGAACGTTCTCATTTATGCTCACGATTTGCGCGATGAGCGAAAGCGGCGAATCGCAATCGATCTTGTCGAGACAATTGACGACGGCGTCTTGCTGTGGCAGGTTGCCTGCGAATACCTGTGGGCAAGCAGAGAGATGGAATCGCAGGATTATTCTTATGCCGACGCTTTCTCGGACATTCGGGAACTCAGCGCGGGCTGGAGAATCGCGGTCCCGACCTGGCTGGTCCTGAACCGGGCGCGCCCACGCTTCGAGCACGAGGTTTCTCTCATTGGGATGCTCTTTTGATTGCGGCTTGTTTTGAAGCGGGTGTCGACACCTTGATGTCCGAGGACTTCCGCGAGGTCAAACGAATCGACGGATTACAGATCATCAACCCGTTTGGCGATTAGATTAGGACTAAACAAAAGCCGGGCGAACCCTTTCGGGTCGCCCGGCCTTATATTTCGTAACTGAAAACCAGCCTTACTCGGCCAGCGTTTCCTCCGGCCCGGTATCCTCGCTCAGCCCACCCGTATACTGCAGACGAGCTTCGTCCTCATACCCGGCCAGCGCATCGAGCGTCGGCTCGGGCGTGGGTTCTTCCACGATATCCTCGCCCGCAATCCGGGTCCGCCGATAGAACTCCATCCCGGTACCCGCCGGAACCAGACGGCCCATGATCACGTTCTCCTTCAGGCCCCGCAGGTAATCCACCTTGCCGTTGATTGCGGCTTCGGTGAGTACGCGCGTGGTCTCCTGGAAGGACGCCGCCGAAATAAATGAATCGGTCGAGAGCGAGGCCTTCGTGATGCCGAGCAGCACCGCTTTGCCCTGCGCCGGAACGCCGCCCGCGTCTTCCACTCGCTGGTTCATCTCGCGGAAACGGAACTTGTCCACCACTTCCTCGGGCAGAAATTCCGTATCGCCGATGTCTTCGACGCGCACCCAGCGCATCATCTGGCGCGAGATCACTTCGAGGTGCTTGTCGTTGATGTTCACGCCCTGCAGGCGGTAGACTTCCTGAATTTCGTTGACGAGATACTTCTGCAGCTCCTTCTCGCCGCGAACATCCAGAATGTCGTGCGGATTGCGCGGCCCGTCCATCAGCGGATCGCCCGCCGAGACGCGCTCGC
>JASHSD010000525.1 GCA_030036985.1 Bryobacteraceae bacterium | reverse complement strand
GCACCCAGCGTCCAGATCATACGGCGAACCAGGCTTTTGGCGCCATGAACCGTTGGGATGTCCTCGTAACAATTTACTTTGCCGAACCCGACCGTAACGAACAACTGCGTCGCGGATTTCGGAGTGAATGCCTGCTCGTGGGTGAGATCGCCGTAACGGACCCGCATTCCGAAGAGGCCCTCCGCATTCGGAACATGCGCGACGCATTTTCCGCCTTTCCGAAGTATGCGCAGCACGCCGTCGAGCACCCGAAACAACTCTTCCCGGGTGAAATGCTCCAGCACATCCATCATCAGAACGACGTCCACCGACGAATCCGCGGTGCGGGAAAGGAAATCCTCGATACTGCCGTGTTCCGCCTGAAGCACCCCCAAACGCCGCGCCACGGCAATCTGTTCCGCCGATGCGTCGATGCCCAGAATGTTCCTGTAGCCCGCATGGGCTACAAAACGGAGCAGCGCCGCATGCCCGCAGCCGAGGTCCACGACGCGCGTGTCGCGGTTCCGGGGAATGTGCCGATCCGTCAATTGCCGGAATTTCGAGGAAAGGCCCGTTTGGGTCGGCATCTCGAAGGCGGCTTCGCTTCTGAAATTCGACTGGCCGCTCGACACGCAGGCGTTATACAAGCGTTCTCTCCAGGGCAACTCCTCCCGCATCTATGCGCGCACTCCGCTCCCCTCAAGGACTCGTCGATAAAGATCGATGACCTGATCGCCGTAGAAGGCATAATCGGTGCGGCGCGCAGCTTCGGACGCGGACTGCCCCATCTCGCGGGCCATCGCGGGATGGTCCTGGAAATACGCAATCCGCTCGCGCAGGGCCTCCGGCGAACGAATCGGCACGACGAAGCCCTCCCGGCCTTCTTCGATCAAATCCGGGCCGCCTGAATTCGTGGAAGCGATAATCGGAGTCCCGCACGCCATCGCCTCCTTAAGGACCAGTCCGAAGCCGTCCTCCACCGACGGCAGGACGAAGACGGTGGCTTGCCGGTAAAGGTCGCGAACTTCCGCTTTTGTCGCCGGTCGTCCCGCATAGCGAAAGACGCCTTCATAGCGTTTGAGGAGCGGCACCGCCTCGGGCAGAATTCCGCCGGCGAGCACCAACTCCAGCTTCGACCGGTTCATAGAAGAGACCGCTTCCAGCAGATATTGAACTCCTTTCCTGTAGGAGATCTGGCCCAGATACAGCACGCGGCACACATCACCCGGCTTGGCCGCGGATCCGGGGGAAAAAATGGTAAGATCGACGCCCGGCGAAACCCACGCCAGCTTGCTCTCCGGAAATCCCCGTTCACGAAAGGTTCGCCAGGCGAATGAAGATTGGGTGACGATGAGATCGGCCTCCCGATATTCCGCTTCCTCTTTCAACGCAACCGCGGGTTTGACAGCTTCGATCCTGGCGCCGAATCTTGCGTATTCTTCTGTGAGAATTTCGTCCTGATAGCGGACGTGGGCGCTGCCCCGCTCACAGACCGTAAAAGCGCCCATCGCCTTTGCCGCCCGGCGGGCGTAGAGTCCCAGACCGGACATGGCAACGAATATGTCCGCCGGCTCCATGGCGCGCGCAACCCACTTATCGAATAAATTGCAGAACGGCACAGCCAGCCTGTGCCTGAGCCTGCTCAGTCCTATGCGGGATATCCCTTCGAGAGTCACAAAGGCATAGGGGGACGTCCGGCAGCGGGATCGTACGTCCGCCGCGATCATCGGCCGAGGATAGAACGTGTATAAGCGGTTGAGAACTCCACGCCGCTGCAAATGGCGAGCCTGGTAGTAGAGGTTACTGCGCGTCGACATGGAGACGTTGACTTTCATAAACCGCCTGTCCAAGTGTTATTATCTTAACTCAGCTTGCCGCCAACGCCGCCCTGGAACCGACGCGTCTCAGCCGTGACGAGACAATGGCGCGTTCCTCGGGCCTGAGACCCACAAGCCAGACGACGGCTCCGCTTGCGAACAGGGTGACTAATCCGACTTCAATCCACCGGAGAAGCGCGGGACCGGTTGCCGCGTGGTGAACAAGCCATCCTAAGGGGATCCCGATCATCCCGATAGTCGCCATACTGAGCCAAAGCCTCCTCGCAAAGGCTCCGTACGGTTCGCCGATCTGGGAGCAGGTTGACCGAATGATAAAGTGCTGGCACGCCAACGACTCGCCCACCATCAGCCCGATCGGCATCGCGATGACTCCAAGCCGCCGCAACAGGAGTCCGGCCGTGAGAAGGCCGATGGCGGCGGCGATCAATTGCGCGATCGTCATCGTTCGGTGACGATTGGTGGCTGCCGGAAACACGCTGCTCGCCAGCCAGGGGGCCTGCAGGAACACCTGAACAAAAAACAGCCTCACCAAAAGCGGGTCGGGCCGCAACTTCCCGTTTGTCCAGACTGCTATGATGTCCATTCCTTCAAACCCCATCGCCAGGCTCATGCCGCCGGCCACCCACGCGGAAGCCATTACGATTAATCGGTGGAGGGTTTGCAACTGCACTGACTGACCGCGGGCGGACAGAATGGTGATTTCAGTCTGCAGAGACGAATAAAATACCGTCACGATCTGCCTCACCATTCCCGCCATCGCCCGCACAGTTCCGTACACCGCCGCCATTGCTCCGCCCAGTTGTGACACAACCAGGATCATGCTGCCCTGTAGTGTCATTGCGGACTCAAAGAAAAGCAGGAAAAACAGCAGGCTGGGACCGGCGAGTTCCCTCAGGAGCGAGATTTCCGCTCGTCCAATTCCGGGGGCAAGTTCGGGTGCGTTTCGGCGATAGTTTGCATAAAGCAGGGCGCCGACGAGGACGCTCACGGATGTCTGAGCCATCGCTACCGATCGCATGCTTCCACCCAGCACAAGCGCACCTATAACGGCGAGGATATTGCCGGCGCCCGACACATTGCTGATCCAGATCGACAGCGCAAGATTGCCGGCGGTCCGATAAGCGTTGGTGAGAACCCCCAACGGCAAAGAGATCGCTACCTGAAGGCCCACGAGATAGCATGCCCAGGATGCATCCCTCTGCCCCGCGGCGCGGATGCCCAGCCAATGCGTCAACGGAAGGCAAAACACCACGAAAGCGAGGATCAAAGAACCGATAAGAGCACTGCCAAGATAGAACGCCATGGCCGTGTTCTGATAGCGGGTGAAATTATCCATGCGCCCCGCGGCATATTCCTGCGTGAGGCGGTTTGTTGCAGCGTTGTTTAATCCGAAGTCAAAGATCGTCAGATAGGTCGCGATCGACGAAAGCGCCAACCACTCGCCATAATAGGCCTGAGACCAATGGCTGAGAAAGAGCGGCAGGAGGAGAATGTTACCGGCGACGCCGAGTACTTTCCCGGTCACCAGTCCGATCGCCGCCGCTGAGACACGCCCCCCGAGGGTTGCACTCGCCTTTTGCATCGCAGGCAAGGTTGTTTTTCCTGTCCTCTGCAACCGGCTAAACCGACGTCTTCCAGGCAGCCATCCAGCGATTGTGCCCCCCATTGACGCGCACACCATTGTGCTCGCCCCGACGGTCAGGCACTAACTTTCGCCACCATGCGTTGCGGATGATTCTCACCGTGAACCCGGCGGACTCAAGCCGCTGCCTGCACAGGCGTTCCAACTCAGCCGAGTGCGTTTCAATTATCCATCGAACGTCCGGGAGGCCGAGCAGGGAGACTGCGCCCCGGAGAACGTCGTCTTCCGCCCCGTCTACATCCAGCTTGATGACACACGGGCACTTGATCGAAGACAAGAGCGAATCCAGCGGCGCTTCCCGAGCGCCGGAACGGTCACTGACAAAGACGGGATAGATCCGGAGGCGATCCGATTCGCGCAGATCGTTCAGATGCAGATTACTGTGGAGGGCGGAGCGCACTACAGCATCCGGTTCAAATGCCATAACCGGCGAGGCGTTGGTCCTCTTCATAAAAAAGAGGGTGAACTCGCCTTCACAGACTCCGACGTCGATCGCTGTGGCGGCATTTTTAGACAGGCGATTGAGCCAGGGATATATTTCCCTTTCAAACAGGCCCGTATATACCTGCATGGAGGAGCGAAGAGACAGGTTCATAGTCAGACCGCGAAAGGGCCCAGCCAGAATACGCCGCGGTTTGCGCTCCGCGGAAACGAATCGGTTCTTGACTCGCGACAATAGCGTCATTGGTTCACAATCCAGGAAAGGTTGTTGGGCGCTCGAAGTTAATCATAGACGACTTTACCCTGCGACGGCCAGAACTTCGGGCGATCCGGCGTTCTTGAAGCGGCTGCCGAGGCACAAGGAGGACGCTGGCGGCCGCCGCACGCATTCTCGGGTCACCAAACCTATAGCGGCCGCGGAAACCCGGGCCTCCTATCGTGCTCGCCGTGATATTTCGACGCAATATCGTGCTTGAAGTTCATATCTGTCGGCGAATTGCCAGAACTTCACTTGTCCGATCCAGCGGAAGCTCGTCGAGCGACGCCAATCGATAGCCAAGATCGGCCAGGAATCCGCAGCACTGCCGATGTACTTCGGGTCCATGGGTCGCAAGAAAGATGGTTGGACCGTGCTTTGCAAGAATCTCGGCAGCGCCCGTCAGAGCGTCGTATTCTCCGCCTTCGATGTCGCACTTTATAAGATCCGGCGGCGGCAGCCTGCCGGAAGCGACAAGACCATCCAGCGCCAACACCTGGACGCTGAACGTGCCCTGCGATTCAACGGTCAAGCGCCCCGTTGACGGACTGGGCCCCGCGCCGAAGCTTGCCGTCCCTTCGCAACGCCCAACGGCCGCCTCCCACACTGAGCAATTGGTTACACCATTCAAGTCCAGGTGTCTTCGGAGGAACCTTAAATTCCGTGGCACCGGCTCGAAGCTGAACACTCCCCCTTCCGGTCCGACAAGCACACTCGCCAGCAGCGAGTAGAAGCCCACGTTCGCTCCGAGATCATATACCCGAAACCCTGGCTTGATTGCCGCCGAGAACGCCTTCTGCTTCGCGTATTCGTAGCTTCCAAGCCAATAGCCATGATCGCTCGATCCTGCAATCCATCTTCTCCCCCGAAGTGGTCCCTGAAGAATAGGTAATCGCGCGCCGGAGGGGATAAGCCTGAGCGGGAACCGAAAGGCTCTTCCCAACATTGTCTTGTCCGAGATGCCGGAAAAGTTCATACGTTCGTTTTACCCGGCGCCGGCCCCGGCGTTAAGTGAGGCAACCGAGGGCACAAGCTGGGTCCGCGGCCTCACTCGGCGGCGATCACGTGAATCGGCGTGACCGAATCAAAGACAAACGAGGAAATTCTGTAATACAGCGACGTGCAATGCGGGAGGACGACCCCCGGACAGTTACCGTAGAAATCCACCCTGTTAAAGCCGCGTTCTTTGAAGCCCTCATGGAAACCATACCCTGCGGCATTATCAACAACAATCACTCCATGCGTTGCAAGCACATCACAGGCGACAGCGATCATCTCATACCGATACAATCCGTCGATAATCACAACGTCATACTGCCGAAGGGGTTTTGCGGCCAATACCTCCCTGACCTGTGCAACATTGGTGTCGGCATCTCTCATCGATACGAGCCGCAGATCCACGTTACCCGGCATTGTGTGTTTTATTTTCTCGTACCACTCCGGATCGCCCTCAAGAGTGACAACTTGTCTGGCTTTTTGCGCCCACCACAAGGTGGACTGGCCTCCTCCAAACTCCAGGACATCCCTGCCTTCATAAGTGCGATATTTCAGAAAATCTATGGCCGGGTAAGTGTACCAAGGCAGCGGATTACCATCCCTCGAGACCGCTTTCATTTTGAGACAGCTCAAAAAGAACCCTGTCCTGTATCCGGTCATAGCGGGGGCGAGAAATACTGTCGCAACATTCCGCATCAGATTCGATACGGGCGCGGGAAGATACCGTTTGAATGGAGCAAACGCCTTTTGAACCTTAGTTGTCACGATAATGGCAACCGCTTGCCGTCTGTCCCCGGCGCGCCTTCATGCCTTCCCGGATGCGCGGCGGACGACGCCCTGCGACGGCATTCGATCCCGGGAAGGGGCGGTCTCAATCGTTTTCATACATCCGATTCGAAGTCTAGAGCGAGTAGCCGGCTTTGCTCGCGTCGTCGTAAAACATTTTCACCGTATCGAGCGAGAACTCGTCCAGGTCCTTTCCGATTACGTGCAGCTTGGCGAGGATATCGTTGGTGGCCGTGATAATGTGGCAGCCGACGGCGTCTGCCTGGATAACGTTCAGCAGCTCGCGGGGACTTGCCCAGATCAACTCGATATTTGAATAAGGCCGGAGCATCTCGACAGCCGCGGCCATCATGGGTACGGGATCCCGGCCGCTGTCCGCGATCCTTCCGGCAAAAACCGAAATGCAGGCGGGTGGGCCGCCGGCCAGGCTCTCGGCGATGCAGCGGACCTGGGCCAGAGTGAACAAAGCGGTCACGTTCAGCTGTATGCCGTCCTGAGCCAAATTTCGCACCAGCTGCGATGTGCTGTGCCCTTTCGTATTCGTGACGGGAATCTTCACATACACATTGGGCGCCCAAGCGGCAATCCGGATCGCCTGGCGCTGCATCTCCGGGAAATCGTCGGCAAAAACCTCGAAGGATATGGGTCTGTCGGTGATGACCTCGAGAACTTCGCGGGCGAAGCTTTCATAATCGGATACACCGGCCTTGCGCAGCAGCGTCGGATTGGTTGTAAATCCCCGGATCAGGGGATTCTTCGATATATTCAGCAGAGCCTGCTTATCCGCCCCGTCTGCGAAAACCTTCACTTTAAGAGAATTCGTCGCACTCATGGATATTTCCTCGCGTTGTGATTTGGATAGCGTCGGGAAAAACTTATTCAGCGGCGGCCTCGACCGGCACTCTCGAAAACGCCGCCATGATTTCGGTATCGAGACCGGACTTGTTCGGATGCGTGCCCGCGGTTTTGATGAACCGCTGATTGTGGTAACGAAGGTTGGTGTAATCGCCGATGGCGCCGGTGGATAATCCGTGGATCATCTCTTTGACGCCGTCCTCCAGCATGAACGTGGCGGAGAAGCCCAATGAACGGATGCGGTCGAAGTTCACGCGGTAATTCCGTTTGTCGTCGTTCTCGATATGTTCGATCTTCGTGTTGGGCAGGAGGCTGCGGATCAGCTCCGCAACGTCGGTCAACGTATGATTCAGCCGGGAATCGCCGACGTTGAAGACCTGGCCGCCGACCCGCTGAAGGGGCGCGTCAAGGATTGTCAGAATGCTCTTCGCGACATCGCGCACGTGAATAAAGGGCCGCCATTGGCCGCCGTTGAAGATCGTGATCACGCCCTCCTGATGCGCTTTGGCCGAAAGCAGATTGACAACCAGGTCGAATCGCGGCCGATAGCCGAGACCGAAAATAGTCGCGAAACGGAGTACGGTCGGATGGAAGGAGTCGCTTTCGGCAGCCAGCAGAGCTTTTTCCGAGTTCACCTTGGTCTCCGCATACAAAGAGATCGGGTTTACCGGCGATCTCTCATCGACCACGTCGTCGGCGATACCGTAAACGCTGCAGCTCGAAGCGAAAATGAAACGGCGGACGCCGTGGGCTCTGGCGATCTCGACGATCATCCGCGTAGCGGCGTAATTCACCTCGAGGGTGGTCTGGCGATCGACCTCACAAGCCGGGTCGCCGACGATGGCGGCAAGATGGACCACCGAGCCAACGCCCTTCATGCTCGATATCACGTCCTGAATGTTCCGGCAGTCCCCGACGATCAGGTCGAGGTTGGGGTGTCCGAGAACGCCGTCAAGCGGCTCCGAGCCGTATAGAAGGCTGTCCAGGACCCGCACCTTCTCGCCCCGGTCGAGAAGCTCCCGGACCAGCACGCTGCCGATATATCCGGCGCCGCCCAAAACGAGAACTGCCGGCTCCTCGCGCGACGGCGCCTCGGCCGTCGCCTTCCTGGAATAATAGGACTCCAGCCAGCCTTTAATCATGCGTGCAGCCGTCAGACAGATCGAGGCGAAGACGGCCACCGGCGCCACCACACTTCGGCCGATAGCCGAATCGCGCAAGACAAGGTAGTTCAGCGCAATGATCACCAGGAGGCTGAACACGACAGCGCGCGCGATCAGCCATGCCTTCCGTTTCGGGGTGGTCGATCGAGCCTGAGTATACAATCCGGTGGCGAGGAAAACGGCGATGAAGATCGGCCCGAGCAGCCAGACAAACCGGCTTGGCTGGAGCGTCAGATTGTTCGCAAGCGCCTCAGCCAACTCACGATTGCCGATCATGGTTTGATATGCCACGGCCGCCATGAACGCCAGAGCCGTGGCGGCGTACACCAGCACCAGATCGGCCGCCATTCTGGGAACGGCCTCCTTCCAGCGGAAGTTACGGAAGATGGATGTCATGATTCCGTTACCTCGGCTGCCTGATCGAAACCTCGGGAAATATGCCGGCGAATCGCGCGAGCGACCCCTTCGACGATCTCATCGGAAAGCGACTCGTAAACAGGAAGACTCAGTATCCCGTTTGAAACCGAATCCGTGCAGGAGAGGCTCCCTTCCGTATGGAACCCGCGAAACAGCTGCTGGCGGTGCAGAGGGGGATAGAAATATTTCTTGGTCTCGATGTTGTCCGCCAGGAGGTCCACAGCGAGAGCGTCGCGCGAAATGCCTGCACGATCGGCGTCGACGTGCACGGAAAAATCCTTGTAGGTGCACAGGTCGCCGGCTGCGACTTTCTGGAAGCGAAGCCCCGGAAGGGACGACAACCGCTCGGTGTACGCGGAGGCGATGGCGTTGTGGCGATCGATCTTGGCGTCCAGGATATCCATACCCGCCAGGGCCAGAGCCGCGTTGAATTCGCTCATACGCGCGTTGACGCCGAGAAGATGCGGATCGTAGGCGCCAAGGTCGCCGTAGTTTCGCCCGGCCCGTAACAGCCCGGCCAGAGTTCCATCGTTCGTTGAAACCAATCCTCCTTCACCGGCGATCAGAAGTTTGGTCGGGGACAGAGAGAAAACCTCCGCATCTCCGAATTGCCCCACCGGACGGCCC
This sequence comes from Bryobacteraceae bacterium, assembly GCA_030036985.1. Lineage (GTDB taxonomy): Bacteria > Acidobacteriota > Terriglobia > Bryobacterales > Bryobacteraceae > BOG-234. The sequence continues at coordinate 690 of JASHSD010000525.1, read as the reverse complement.
TTGTGTTCGCTGCCGAACGCGTGAGCGGCGTCGAAGATCAGTTTCAAACCACGCTGCGCAGCGATGGATTCCAATTGCGACGCCGCGCAGGGATTGCCATACATGTGAACCGCGACGATCGCTCCGGTCTTGTTGGTGATTTTGCGCCGGACATCGGCGGGATCCAGATTCCAGGTCTCGGGGTCGCAGTCGGCGAATACCGGCCGCAGCCCGTTCCACAACACGGCTTCGCCGGTCGCGAAGAAGGTAAAGCTGGGAAGAATTACTTCCCCGGACACTCCGAGCGCCCGCAACACCAGCATGAGACCCGAAGTGCAGCTGGAGACGGCAACGCAATGGCGGACGCCGAGGCGCTCTGCGGCACGGTGTTCAAATCTCTCGACCAGACCCGCATTGGTAACAATTCCGCTCGAGTACGCCTCCGCATAGGCGGCGATCACCGCCTCCAGCGGCGGTAAGGTGGGTTTGATAAAACGGAAACGCTGAGGAAAAGCCGCGGGTTGAGTTTTGAGGCCGGGGCTCAGGGCTGGCGATGACACTTTAAAAGTCCTCCTTTGATATGGGTGATCCGAAATGCCGGCGATATTGGCGATCCGGGATGCCGGGGATCCGTCGATCAGCGATTATTCGATCCGATGCCGGAAAGCGGGGCGCACTACACGGGGGCGAGGTCAGCCGCGCCGGCGGATC
>JASHSD010000524.1 GCA_030036985.1 Bryobacteraceae bacterium | reverse complement strand
ACGATGACTAAAGCTTTTGCCATATCTTCTTTTTACGTTTCTCAGAATAAACCACAAGCGCCGACGATCTCGCCAACTGCCGGTGAAGGCTACCACACTTTAACAAAGTTGCGGCCGGGCATCTGCCGGGCGAGGCCGAGGATCTCCAGTTCGAAGAGCGCCGCGATGATCTCCGAAGGCGACGCATCGTCGACGGTTTCGACGAGCGTATCGAGCTGGATCGCCTGGTCGGTCTGCAGTTTTTCCAGAACACGGCGGGCAACCTGCTGGTGGGGCTCGGTCAATGGAGATGCGGCGGCGGAGCCGGAAGATTCAGGCGCCGCCGGAGCGTCCGCGCCAAGTCCTTCATTCATAATCCTTTGCCGCCCTTCGTCGATCAGACGGCGCTGCGCGCTCTGGGGCAGATCAACCACCACATCGTTCCAGTCCTGCACGAGTTTGGCCCCCTGCTTGATGAGCAGGTTCGGTCCCCAGCTCATCTTCGAGGTGATGTTGCCGGGGACGGCGAAAACTTCGCGTCCCTGGTCCATCGCCAGCCGCGCTGTGATGGCCGAACCACTGTACTGTGCGCCTTCCACCACCAGGATTCCGCAGCTCAGGCCGCTGATGATGCGGTTGCGGATAGGGAAATTCTGGGGGAAGGCGGTCGACCCCATGGGAAACTCCGAAACGATCAACCCTCGCGCGGCGATCTCCGCCGCCAGTTTGCGGTTTTCCGAGGGATAGACGATGTCGACTCCGCAGCCGAGCACCGCAATGGTGCGGCCCTGCGCCGCGAGCGCAGATTTGTGCGCCGCGGTATCGATGCCGCGGGCCATGCCGGAGGCGATCGTCATGCCCGCGCGGGCCAAGTCGCCCGCGAGGCGCTCCGCCGCAGCCACGCCATACGGCGTCGGATGACGGGTGCCGACCACGCCGATCGAAATCGACGAAAGCAGTTCGACGTGGCCGCAGGCGAAGAGAATCGGCGGCGGGTCGAAGATTTTCCGCAGCGCTTCCGGATAGCGGGCGTCGTTGAGGGTGATCAATTGCGCGCCGGCTTCGCGCGTTTTCTGCTGCTGGCCGGCGGCGTCCTCGAAGCTGCACCCGCTCACGATCGTGTGGGCCAGGGCGCCGGTCAGGCCGGCCGCCTGCAGTTCGCTCGCGGAGGCGCGAAAAACGGCCTGGGGAGTGCGAAATCGTTCCAGCAGGAGCCCGATTCGCCGCGTGCCCAAACCGGGGACGAGGCGCAGGGCCAGCCAATGGAGTTCTTCTTCGGGTGTCAGGGTGGCGGTATGCATCACTTAAAATGGTCGTGTTCGCCCGCCAGTCTTCTCATGAAAAGAGAGCCGGAATATTTTCAGGATGCGGAACCGGAGTTGATCTTTGTGGCGAAACGGCTCAGGGACGCCAAGGCGCTTGAGTCGGTTCTGGATGCGGCGGGGATCGATTATGGCGTGGAAGCGGACGAATATCTGGGCGGACGGATCTTTCGGTCGATGCGGGTGGGGGCATTTTTCTATGTGCGGCCCGAGTTGCGGGAGACGGCGGTCGCGTTGCTGCTCGAAAACGGGTATGTTCCCGCGAAATGATGGGGCCCAAAAACTGCGTCGGACCACAGGTTGATTCCTGCGCTCGGTTTGTGTCAGGATGTCCGAGACTGGAGTAATCATGCGAAACTATATAGAGAAAACGGCCGGCCGGTGGGTGTTCGCGATTGTACTGCTGGCGCCATTGGCGAGCGCGCAGGGGCCCGCGGGATCTCCCGCCGCCGACGCCACGGTGGTGGCGCACCCCACGTATATCTCGATCCCGCTGGAGATCGATGTCGATCGGCCCGCCGCCGAGGTGTGGAAGCGCGTGGGTAAATTCTGCGACATCGGCGAATGGCTGCAGATTCCCTGCACGATTACTTACGGTAAAGACGGCGAAGTCGGCGCGGTGCGGTCGGTCGCGAAGGAGGTCCTGGTCGGCATGACGGAGCTTTCGTATACCTACACGCAGCCTGTCGCGGCAGGACGGCCTTACATTCTCTATCACGGGACGCTCGAAGCCAGGCCGGTTACCGCGACTACATCGAAGCTGCTTTACACCCTGATGTACGACAATTCCACGCTGCCGGACGATGCCGCCCGCGAAAAAGACAAGCAGCAGAAGGCGGCGACGTTCATGCGCGCGCTGCAGAACATGAAGATCCTCGCCGAGGGCGGCACGCTGCCGCCGCGTCCCGCGCGCGGCGCACGCGGTCGATAGTGTAATGTCCAGGAAATAACCGGACACGCGACTTCAGTCGCGTTTTTAGGCGCGATATTAAAGACGCGACTGAAGTCGCGTGTCCAAACCACATAGAACTGCCCTGACCCCACGGGTTCGATATAATCCCCGATTGTCAGGGAGACCCGAATGATTATCGACGCACACGGACATGTGACCGCGCCCGACAAGCTTTACGTCTACAAGTCCGGACTGATTTCCCATCGCGGGGCGCACGGCCGCGGCAGTGCCGGGGCCACGGACGAGGATGTCAAGCGCGCGCTGAACGAGCCGGTCTTCGGAGGTTCTTCGCATCTCGCGCAGTTGAAGGAGGTCGGCACAGATATGCAGCTCGTCTCGCCGCGTCCGTATCAGATGATGCACAGCGAGCAGCCGAAGCTCGTGAATTGGTTCATGGAGGAGACCAACAACATCATCGCGAAACAGACGAAGCTTTACCCGAACGTATTTCGCGGCGTGTGCGGGCTGCCGCAGAGTCCGGGCGTGAGTCCGCAGAACTGTCTCGCCGAGTTGGAGCGCTGCGTAAAGCAGCTTGGCTTCGTCGGGTGCCTGATTAATCCCGATCCGGGCGAGGCGGGCGGCATCGCAACGCCGGGCCTCGGGGACCGCTATTGGTATCCGCTCTATGAAAAGCTGGTCGAGCTGGATGTGCCCGGCCATGTCCATTCCGCCGGCTGCCGTTCGGATCGCCTGCCTTATTCGCTGCATTTCATCAACGAAGAAAGCATCGGCGTGCTGTCGCTGCTGAATTCGAACGTGTTCAAGGATTTCCCCACGCTGAAGATCTTGGTTTCGCACGGCGGCGGCGCCATCCCCTACCATTGGGCGCGTTTCGAGGCCAGTTCGCTGCGCCAGCCGGGCGCCACGCGCTTCTCCGAACGCATGCGGAACATCTGGTACGACACGGTGATTTATTCGAGCGACTCGCTCGCTCTGCTGATCAAGACGGTGGGCGCGGACCGCTGTCTCTTCGGCACCGAACGGCCGGGAGTCGGCACTGTCAAAGATCCGCGCACGGGAAAGTGGTTGGACGAAACGCGTTATCTGATCGAAGCCTTCGACTGGCTGAGCGACGCCGAGAAGAAGATGATCTTCGAGGACAACGCGAAGAAGCTTTTTAAACTCGACACAGCGGCCCCGGCGGCGGCATGACTCCGCGGATCGCATTGGCGGCTGCCGTCTTCACCGCGGCTGTTTGGGCGCAGTCCGCGCCGCTGCACATCACGATCAATTACCCTGCGAAAGCGCCCGCGAACTGGCCGCTTTTCTTGGCCAAAGAGGGCGGTTATTACCAAAGGAACGGCATCGACGCGAAGCTGGTCTTCGCGATTCATCCCGCCGGCATGGCAATGCTGGTGAGTGGGGAAGCGCAGATGACCAACTACCCGATGGATCAGGCGATGCAGGCCGCCATGCGCGACGGGTCGATCGTCATCATGGGCAGTCCGTTGAACCGCGCGCTGTTCGCCATGATGACCCGCAATAACGTCGCGAGCGTGCGCGATCTCAAGGGCAAGCGCTTCGGCGTCAGCCAGCTTGGCGACCCGCCGTACAGCTTCGCGGTGGAGATCCTCGGTAAGTACGGCATCGGCCCGCGGGACGTGCAGTGGATTCCGTTGGGAACCGATGGCAACGGGCGCGTGGCGGCGCTCCTGAGCGGACGCATCGACGCCACCATGGTTCCTCCTCCTGCCTATTTCAAGCTGGAGCCGCAGGGCTTCAAGGAGATCGCCAATCTGGCGGATTATCCGGATCTCTACGCGCCGCTGGCGTACGTTTTCAAGAAGAGCGAAATCGCCGCCAATCCGAAGCTGCCGGAGCTGATGATCAAGGCTCAGGCAGAAGCCATCAAACGCCTGTACGACGACAAGGCCGTGGCCACGAAGGCCTACGCGATGTACGATCCGCAGACGCCCGCGGATATCGGTCGGATTTACGATCACGACCGCACGGCCAACACCTATGAACGCGTCCCGTATGTGCTGGCGCCGGCGGTGGAATACATCGTCAATCATCAGGCCGACGCCAATATCGCGGCGCGGATGAAGGCTTACGATTTTCATAAGGTCATCGACAACGGCGTCATCGACCGCCTGGTGCGGGAGCATTTTTTCGAGCAGCTTTTCGGCCCGGGAATCAAGGCGGAAGAAGGCGCGAAAGCGAAGCAGGCCTTCCGATAGGTCACCGGGTTGGTGGAAACCAGTCTTGCAGCGAATATCCGATTGTTCTCGCAGCACGCCTATCTGGCGGTCGCCGACCGCGACCAGCGTTTGCACGGATGACTAACTTGCAAGGGTGCGACTTCCGCGAAGACTGGCTCGGGGGGACTTCTTCATGAAAGAGACCTACGAATTTCGCGTCTATGCCAAACACGCATCGAAGGTGTTGGGCGAGCAGATCTCCCCAAACTCCCAACGCGCTCTTGCGGTGGTGATCCGCGGTGACGTCGGGGATGAACGATACCGCCGGATCGAGGAGCTAGACAGGCAGCTCCGGGCTCAAGGAGACGAATGCAGTGTGTTTGCCGGATGGGAAATCCTGCGGGAGTACACCATTCGGGAACTTGGGAGAGCGGAACTGCTCCGCCTCGTTCTCACACACGTTCACACGGCAGGCGACGAGCATGGTACTGGAGTACACCGATGCCCCGGTAAATCCGGACTGCGGTGTCGGCCGCCAGGAAGTTAAGGTCGATTTGCACCCTTTCCGGGTTCACCTCGAAAAAGCCACCGATCTCAGGTGTGCCTTGGGATCCCGCCAGACGGGACCTCTGGTCATTCCCACCAAGAAACGACTAAAAAGTCGGGACATCTTCACGCTGTGGAGCGGTGAAATCGTAGTATCGCCGCGGATTGCCGACATCATCGAAAGTTCGACTGGCACCCTGCTGCAGCCGATCTGGAATTCGTTACGGGGAGCAGATCGGCGTCGGCTGCTAAGCTCTCATCATTCCGCCAGTGGGCCGTCCGCTCCCGACCTTTGGCGGTTTGCGATCCGACCAAATTTGGCAGTAATCCGTTCCGGGAAGAGACCGAACACTGCAAATGTCCGCTCGGAAACGGAGAAGTGAAGGGGTTGAATCTGCTTTCAGGGCTATCGGTCAGGCGCTCAAGCTGGGATGGTTCGGACGCTTGCACAATCGATGTCTTTATGGGGACCAGGAGGGGTCTTTTTCGACCGGATAGGCCCTTAGTTATATCGCAGCGGCTTTTCCGGAAGTCGCAAAACGCTGGCGCCCGGGGCGTCCGCTTCGAGGTGGTCGAACTTACGTAGCCCGCACGGCTGCCGCTCGCGGCTTAGTTCAGTCATTCTTTAGTACCTCTATATCTGAATCATCGCGTTTCCTGGCAGGAAATTTTTGAGGAGTCGTGCGCGGAGCAATATCCACGGGCCTTTGGGTGTACTTTGGCATGAGGTCCAACTTTTCAAAAACTGCTCCCTGTTTGGTTCCGGCTATGCCGGGTTAGGTATCGCACGCAACAGTTCGGGGCCGTTTTGGAAGACACCCGAATCGCGGTTCGGATGCCGGTCAACCTGAAACGTGATCGGTCGGATACAGACTGATCTGGAATTCGATGCGCTGATGGCGCCTCCCGGACGTCGAACAAAACCAGGTCCTTAACGAATTCAAGGACCTCGAAGAACGAACTCTTCCCGCTCCCGTTCGGTCCGACAAGCACATGGAACGGCCCGAGATCAGAAAGTCGCAGATCGTGGAAGCCTTTGAAATTTCGAACTTCGATGCCGGAGATCACCTTGTCGCCTTCTTCAACGATAACCGTTTGAGTGCTTCCAGATTCCGCCGGTCGTCGCCTTCTTCATCCACCGGCGTCTCCAGAATAAACGGCTTAGAACGCAGCGCCGGATGCGCCAATATGCGCCTGAATCCCGCGTCACCGATCTGCCCTTCGCCGATATTCGCGTGCCGGTCCAGATGCGAATTCAGCGCTCCTTTGGAATCGTTCGCATGAATCACGCGGACCAGGTCCAGCCCGAGCACCCGCTCAGCCTCGGCGACCGTTCGCGTCAACCCCGCGGCGCCAGCCACATCGTATCCCGAGGCGAGCAGGTGGCACGTATCGAGGCAATACGCCAGCTGAAGATCCGTCTCACGCGCGGCCAGATCGCGGATCATGCGCAATTCCTCGAATTTCCCGCCGATCTGGCAACCCGCGGCGACCGTGTTCTCCAGCAGCACGATCAGTCCCGGCGCGCGAAAGCCATGCGCCGCTTCGGCCAACCCCAACACGAATGCCGCGATCCCCTCCTCCAGCGATTGTCCCTTGTAATTTCCCGGATGCAGCACCAGATACTCCGCGCCGATGATCGCCGCCCGATCCAGTTCCCCGCGAAACGCAGCGATCGATTTCTCGCGGATCACCGGGTCGAGCGTGGCCAGATTGGTGAGGTAGTTGACGTGGATCGCCAGCGGCGCCAGATCGAACTTCGCGCGGGCGTCGCGAAAACGCTTGACGTCCGCCGGGTCGGGAAGCACGGCGCGCCACATGCGCGGACTGGCCGAGAAAATCTGGAACGTATTCGCGCCCAGCCTGTGCGCCGTAACGGCCGAGTCTTCGAGCGACTTCGCGCGCGAGGTGTGGATGCCGATGCGCCGGGTTGGTCCTAATGCCACATAGCTTTCCGCTGATTCGAACGTATGGGGGCGGGCGCCCTCACCCGCCATAGGCGTTAAAATAACGCGCCTTGCGGTCAGCGCAGCAATAATTTAACGCCTATGCCCACACCCGCAGCCGGTCCCCTGACCGGCTTGGCCGTGAAATCAATGCCCTCGTGCTCCCGAGGAGGCCGACGAGGGCGTCGGCCGCAGGCCAAAAGGCCCGCCCCACAAAAAACGATGTTGCATTATGGCTCGATCCTGTGGCCTAAGCCCCTGCCTGGACCTGCGCCTGACGCGCCCGCGCGATCTGTTTCCGTTCCCGCAAATACCCGAAAAACTCCCCGCCTTCGCGCAGACGCCGCACCAGCATTTGCCTGTCGGTCGCCATTTCCCGCAGAAAACGCAGAATCGGGCGATGCCGGAAATAAAATCTGCGGTACATCCGTTCCACCGCGTCCTCGATCTCATCCGGCGAGAGGTGGTCGTAACGCAGCGTCGAGACCTGAATCCCGTTGCCGGAAAGCTGAAGGGCGCTGCTGTCGATCCAGCCGTTCGCCGTCGCCTGTTTGTAAAGCTCCGTGCCCGGGTAGGGCGCGGCGATCGATACCTGAATCGAGAACGGATCGATCTCCTCGGCGAAGCGGATGGTCTCCTCGATCGTTTCCTGCGTCTCGATCGGCAGTCCGATCATGAAGGTGCCATGCACCCGGATGCCCAGCTTGCGGCAATTCCGCATGAATTCGCGCGCGGTATCGAGAACCAAACCTTTTTTCGCCCGGTTCAGGATCTGCTGGTTACCCGATTCGAAGCCGACCAGCAGCAGCCGCAGACCGTTATCGCGCAGCTGCCGCAGGGTCTCGTAATCCAGGTGCGCGCGCGCGTTGCAGGACCACGTGAGCTTCAGCTTCTTCATCCCTTTGGCGATCTCGACCGCGCGCGGTTTGTCGATCGTGAACGTGTCGTCGTCGAACATCCACTCCCGCACCCGTCTTCCGAACAGTTCCTTGCCGACTTCCATTTCGCGGATCACCGCCGCGGGGGACTTCGTCCGGTAAGCGTGCCCGCCGATCGTCTGCGGCCAAAGGCAGAACGTGCACTTGGCCGGGCATCCGCGCCCGGTGTAGAACGAAACGTACGGATGCAGCAGGTAGCCGATGAAATATTTTTCGATGTCCAGATCGCGATGGTAGACGGGCAGCACGCTCGGCATCGAATCCCAGTCGTGGATCAGTTCGCGCTCGGGATTGTGCCGGATGGCGCCCGACGCGTCGCGCCAGCTCAAGCCTTTGATATCCGCCCAGGGCTTTCCCTGCGCCAGATCGAGACAGGTGTAATCGAACTCGTTGCGGCAGACGAAATCGATTACCGGCCCCTGGTTCAGCGTTTCGGCGGGAAGAATGGCGACGTGGGCCCCGATCAGCCCGATCTGCGCATGAGGGTTCTTCGCTTTAATCGCCTCGGCGCATTGAATATCGTTTTTCAGCGTGGGGGTGCTGGTGTGGAGAATGAACAGCTCGTAATCGTTCGCGATCGCCAGCACATCGTCCATGGTCTGTTGATGCGGAGCCGCATCCATGACTTTGCTGCCGGAAACCAGGGCGGCAGGCTGGGCAAGCCAGGTGGGGAACCAATACGACGTGATTTCGCGTTTCGCCTGATAGCGTGCTCCGGCCCCTCCGTCGAAGCCGTCGAAGGAAGGAGGACTGAGAAACAGGGTCTTTTTCACTACCATAATCTCCGATAAGGCAAGTTTGCGACTACCGTGGCAACGTGGCGCACCGGCGTTCAGAGAATCGGGTCCGCGTCACCCACGTATATCCCGACGCGGTGGAATCGTTTTCATTCTTCTGAAACCGAACGTACCCATTCTTACACCCTCGGTCACACAAAGCCACCTTCAGTCGGGTGATAGATTCGCAAGAGTGGTGAATATGAAGGGAGTGCCCCGTTCTGAGCCGCGACCGTGAGGGAGCGCAAAGGGCGCTGTCCCGCGCCGCAATCGAGCGGAGGAACTCGTTATTCGTGCGGCGCGGACGCGACCCGTTTTGCGCGTGTTTCTCAGAAGCGGTGCGGAAGCACTCGATGGTTACGGCTCGATGGCGGTCTTCGTTTCCGGCTTGTCCTGACTCCCCGCGACCGCTCCCTCACGGTCGTGGCTCAGAACGGATCTATTTCTCAGAACGGATCCATTTCCGGAAACGATGAGCCTGCAACTTCGCATCGAAAAGCTGGTGTACGGCGGCGAGGGCTTGAGCCGGCTCGATGGCGAGGTGGTCTTCACACCGTTCGTGCTGCCCGGTGAAACCATCGAGGCTGAACGGGCGCAATCGCGCAAGCACGTGCAGCACGCCCGGCTGGTGCGGATCGCCGAAGCATCGCCAGACCGCGTCGAACCGCCGTGCCCGGTCTTCGGCCGTTGCGGCGGATGTCAGTATCAGCACGCGGCGTACGAGGCGCAGCTGCGTTTCAAGCGGGAGATTCTGGCCGAGACGCTGCGGCGCGTGGGCAAGATCGATCTCGAGCCGGCCCGGATCGCCGTGGAGGCAGCCGAGCCGTTCGGCTACCGGAATCGCGCCCAGTTCCATTTCGAGCGCGGACGCGTCGGCTATCGCGAAATGAATTCGCGTCGATTGATCGCGATCGAGCAGTGTCCCATCAGTTCGCCGAAGATCAACGAACTGATCCCGAAGCTAAGCCGCATGGCGCGGGATCGACGTTGGCCCGATTTTATCGAGTCGCTGGAAGTGTTCACGGATGGAGAACAGGTTCAATGGAACGTCGTCGAAAGCCGACAACCGGTAGCGAAACGGTTCTTCGAATGGTTGGCGGAAGAGGTCCCGGGCACGGTCGCGGGGCCGCTTGAATATGCGATAAATGACGATCGTTTCCGGGTCGGCGGAACTTCGTTTTTTCAGGTGAACCGATTTCTCGCGCCGCGCCTGGGGGATCTCGCCATGGGCGACGCGCGCGGCGCATCGGCGTGGGACTTGTATGCGGGCGTGGGTTTGTTTTCGCTGCCGCTGGCGCGCCGATTCCCCAGGGTGGTCGCGGTGGAGGCCGGGCGTGGCGCATTCGATCTCAAACACAATACCGAACGGGCCGGTCTGGCCATCGAAACTGTCAACGATTCCGTCGAGGATTTCCTCGCGCGGGAAAGGATCGCGCCGGATTTCGTTTTAGCGGACCCGCCGCGCGCCGGTCTGGGCAGGGAAGCCGCCGGGCGATTACTCGCGCTGTGCCCCAAAACCCTCGTAATCGTGGCATGCGATCCGGCGACTCTGGCCCGCGATCTCGCGGTGCTCGCGCAAAGCTACGATATCGGGGGCATCACGCTGGTGGATCTGTTTCCGCAGACATTCCATCTCGAAACCATCGTGAAACTGGCCTCAAGACGCGGGTAGAACAGCCCACGCCACGATGTAGCCGATCAGCCCGATGTGCGGCGGCAGCAGCAGAAGGGCGATCCAGATGATGCGCATCAGCGTGAGATCCGTACCGAAATATTCGGCGAACCCGGCGCACACGCCCGCGAGCTTTCTTTCCGCCAGAACGCGCCGCAGTTTCTTCGGCGCGGGCGCCGCCGAGACGTCGCCGAATGTCGGTTTGCCGCACGCCGTACAGAAGCGGGCCGTGTCCGCGAGGCGCTCGCCGCATTGCGTACAGAACATTTCGCCGCTTCAATTAAAACACAGCATCCGCCCCGGAACGTTCTGTTTCTGTTGCCGCTCGGAGAGCGATTGACATTCAACCGTAACGGGAGGATCATGTGGTTGGAAGCCGGAAAAACAGGGCTTTCGAGTTGGGTCAGCCGCCTGAGTGCGGCGGCGGGAGGTGAGTATAGAACCACCGGACACAATAGAGAGCGGCTTACTTCCCGACGGCACGGTTACAAGTTGCGGCGCTCTTGCGCCAACACGATGATTTCGATATCACACAACAGACGGGCCGCGCCGAGGAAGTAACGCCGCTCTTTCTTTTTTCAAGCACCTTCCGAATCATCCTCCGAAACGGGACACGGAACATCGCAGGCCACGTGAGATACTGAACGATTCCGCCTCCTGTATGCCGGACCAAAATCCTCTGGAAATAGTAAGCGCCCACAGCCCGGATTCCGATGACGCGTTTATGTTTTACGGGCTGGCCACGAAGAAAGTGCGCTCGTCCCGCGTCACCTTCCGCCACGTCCTCTCCGACATCGAAACGCTGAACCGCAAGGCCATGGAAGGCGTGTACGAGCTGAGCGCGATCTCCTATCACGCGTATCCGTTTGTCGTCGACAAATACGTATTGATGGCCAGCGGGTCGAGCGTCGGCGACGGCTACGGCCCGATGATTGTGGCGCTGCACCCGATGGAGCCTGAAGAGATCAAGGGCCGCAAAATCGCTATTCCCGGCACGCTCACGACCGCTTTTCTTTCGCTGAAAATCTTCCAACCCGATTTCGAACCCGTTATCGTTCCCTTCGACAAGATCCTCGAAACCGTGCAGAACGGCGGGGCCGACGCGGGCCTGATTATCCACGAAGCCCAACTGACCTACAACAAGACAGGCTTTCACCGCGTCCTCGACATGGGCAAGTGGTGGAAGGAAAAGTTCGCACTGCCGCTGCCTCTCGGCTGCAATGTCCTGCTGCGGTCGCTGCCGGACGACGTGAAGAGCGAATGCTGCCGCATGATGCGCGAAAGCATCCAATACGCGCTCGATAACCACGCCGAAGCGCTCGAATACGCCCTGCAGTTCGCGCGCGATATGGACCCGCGGCTGGCCGAGAAATTCGTCGGGATGTACGTCAATCATTACACCGTTGACGCGGGCGAGGTGATCCCGAAAGCCGCGCAGAAACTGTTCGATATGGGCCACGAGGTTGGCCTGATTCCGAATCGCATCAAAGTCGAATTTGTGCGGTAATCGCGGCCTGCGCGCCCCGTCCGCTACTAGGGGCCGCCGATAGACCCCGCTGATAGAATGATGCTTCCGGGGTAACCATATTGGCGGCAATTCTGCAACTCAGCGAAGCTGTTCAGGAGTTTGTGCGCGACGGCGATATCGTCGCCTGCGAGGGTTTTACGCATCTGATTCCGTTCGCCGCGGGCCACGAAATAATCCGGCAGCGGCGGCGCAATCTCACGGTGGTGCGGATGACGCCCGACGTGATTTACGACCAGCTGATCGGCGCCGGGTGCGTCTCGAAGATCGTGTTTTCGTGGGGCGGAAATCCGGGCGTCGGGTCTCTGCACCGGCTGCGCGACGCCATCGAGAAGCAGTGGCCCAATTCGATCGCGGTGGAAGAGCATGAGCACGCCGGAATGGCCGCCGCTTATGCCGCGGGCGCTTCGCATCTGCCCTTCGGCATCCTGCGCGGCTATATCGGGACCGATCTGCCGAAGCATAATCCGAACGTCCGCTTCATCGATTGCCCGTTCACCGGCGAGAAGCTGGCCGCCGTGCCGGCGATTCGGCCGGACGTCGCCATCATCCACGCGCAGAAGGCGGACCGCAAAGGCAACGTGATGATGTGGGGCGTGGTCGGGGCGCAGAAGGAAGCCGTGCTGGCGGCGAAACGCTCGATTGTCACGGTGGAAGAGATCGTGGACGATTTGAACGCTCCGCCGAATTCCGTGATTCTGCCGTCGTGGGTGGTGGGCGCGGTGAGCGAGGTGAGGGGCGGCGCGTTTCCGTCGTACGCGCAGGGTTATTACGCGCGCAACAACGCTTTTTACAAGCAGTGGGACGGCGTGGCTAAAGAGCGCGAAACGTTCCTCGCCTGGATCGACCGGCACATCATGAACACGAAGGATTTCGCCGAGTTCAAACAGAGTCTCGAAGGGGCGGCGGTGCATGCCTGAGTACACGTCGGACGAAATGATGACGATCGCGGCGGCGCGCATGCTGCGGAACGGCGCATCGTGCTTCGTAGGCATCGGACTGCCCAGCGCGGCGGCGAATCTGGCGCGTTTGACGCATGCGCCCGACACGGTGCTGATCTACGAATCGGGCTGCATCGGAACCAAACCGAATGTGTTGCCACTGTCGATCGGCGACGGCGAGCTTTCCGAAACTGCGGATACGGTGGTTTCGATCGTCGAGATTTTCACGTACTGGCTGCAGGGCGGACGCATCGATCTCGGCTTTCTGGGCGCGGCGCAGATCGATAAATTCGCGAATATCAATTCGAC
>JASHSD010000523.1 GCA_030036985.1 Bryobacteraceae bacterium | reverse complement strand
AGCAGCAGCGGAAAGCCCGTGGTCAGGTTCCAGATCGGCTCGAATCCCGGCAGAGTGCGACGCGATTGATGACTGATTTCATGGACGAAGCAAAGCGCGCGATAAAGCGCCACAATGGCAAGCACCGTGAACGGGACGGCCATGCGGAGCGGCAATACCAGTGCGGCGGCAAAGGCGCCCCAGCCGATTGCGTTTGAAACCAGAAGATCCGTCCGGTAAATCGCGGGCCTGGCGCGATTCAGGTCCCGCACCAGATCGTTCGCCTGCGCAGCGATATCGAGAGTTGCGGTCTTCATACGCGCGGCACATACCTTCCCGGCGCCAGGATATCGCCCGGATCCAGCGCCACGCGAATGCTTCGCAGAAGCCTTTCGTAAGCGCTGTCGGCCGCCGGCGCGGGTAACGCCGGAGTGGCCAGCCGATACGAGTAATAGCCTTCGCGCTCCAGTTCCGTCCGCAGCGCGAGATAACATTCCATCGCCTTCTCGTCTTCGCCCGGTTGATCGCGATCGTAGGTAAGCGACACCACGCACGCAATCGCGCGCTCGGTCAGGAGCGTGATCGAAATCATGGGCTCGAAGCCGCCGGCCAGAAGTCGGCGTTCGATCATTCCGCACAGCCGCGCGGCCTCTTCGCCCTCCATCGGCGCTACGGGCGCCGTCCAGATGAGCCCGCATCCGTCGCGATCCGGATCCGGATCCGCAGGTACGGGCATGGCCTTGCGCCAGTAAGCGCTGCCCAAAGGTTGTTGTGTCGGAATGCCGCGCAGCAGGCCGTAAACCGGCTTGACCAACTCGAGCGTGCGCGTCAGATCGAGGCCGGTCACCATGCGGTAAAGTCCGGTGAACTTCGCGGCCACGCGCAAAGTGCGGTCGTCGAGGAACTGAAGCTTGCTGGTTGCGCCCTTCAGCGCCTGCCGCAGCAGACGCCGCGCCTCAGCCACCTGCGCCCGCGTTCCATATAGCGCGCCCGATCCGCTCCAGCGCGTGAATTTCAACCGCTCGCGCAGCACCTTCATTCGTTCCGGTACAAGCGGCGCGTTCTCGCCCTGCGGAAACTGCTGAATGCCGGCCAGCACCTTGTAGTCGTTCGCGATATGGACCGCGCTGCGCAGCGTGCCGTCCATGCGCAGCGGGCGCAGCGCGTCGACGATCGCGGCGATTCCATCCTCGCGGTCCGATTGAAAGAAGAACGCCTGGAAGTATTCGGGGGCGGGCATCAGCCAGATGGTCATCCCGGTCACAATGCCGAGGTTCGATTGCGAAAACAATCCGTCGATGCTGGGCCCAGCGCCCCAACGATAAACCTGTCCCGCGCGCGCCGAAGGCAGTCCGGCGAATCCGGTGCGCACCGTTTCACCGTTCGGCAGCACGACTTCGAGCGCGCATGCCTGCGCGAAATGATCGCCGTAGGGAGTGTGCCCGAAGCCGCGCTCCATGGCGTTTCCGATGAGGCTGCAGCGCGGGCTGGAGCCGCTCGCGTCCATCCAGAACTTCGAATTGCGCGCGCGTAACTCGTCGTAGAGATCCTGCTGGGTTACGCCCGGCTCGACCGTGACGTAACCCAGCCGTTCGTTGAAATCCACGATCCGCTTCATCCCGCTCAGATCCATGAGGGCACATCCGGTGACGACCGGAACGCGCGACCCGTAGCCCCAGTTCTTCCCGCTGCTCACGGGATACACGGGAACTCCATTGCGGCACGCGATGGACATCGCGCGCGCCACCTGCTCCCGGTTGCACGGCCGCAGGATCACAGGGATCTTCTGGTGGGTGCGAAACGTCGCGGTCTCAGCGCGTTCGAGAGACACGGGCTCGCAAACGACGAACTCGCTTCCCAACGCTTCCTTCCACTCTTGTATAGCTTCAGTTAACAAGCAACTTCAGATTCAAATAACTGATATGCTTCAGGCAAGCGGGCGTTGTGCCGGTTTTCACCGGGCCGGCCCGCGCAAATCACCGGCGCCATGATTATCTGTTCGCGGACTTCGTTCAGCATCGAGCGGTAGCGCGGACTCAATTCGCGCGAATCAAATCGCAGCACTTCCATCTGACATTGATAGCGCTCGTCGAAATAAGCGGGCAGTTCCTCGCCGTTGCAGACGAGAGGCCGACCGCCGATACGCTTCAGAATCGCGGCGGAGTCGTTGCGCTGGGTCGCGGTGGTAATCCCGAGAGCGCCGCCCATAAGATCCGACCATGCATAGGTGGCGAGCACGGTCTTCAGCGCCATGGAAGTGGCGCGGATTTCCCGGGACAGCGCCCATCCTCCCACTTCAACGTAGTTGAATCCGGCTCTCCGCGCGGCCGCCAGCTCGGCATCCACCGAGGTCCGGAATTTTAGACCCCATTCGTCTGAACGCGCGATGGCGGCATTCCGCACCCCGAGCTGCGTCCATGCGACCGGCGCCGAATGCCGCCGGAACCGCGTGCAGCCGATGACTCGGCCTAATGTTCCCAAAGTCAACAGGTGCCAGCTCTTTGAGTCGGAAGTCTGAATATGCCGTTCCCAAGGATCCAGATCGCCCGGCTGGACAGCGCCATCGGCCAGGTAGATGCGTCCCCTCAGGCGCTGCAGCTCGCCTAAGAGATGGGAATGAAGGTCGGGTGAATGGTTTACGCCGCCAGGAAATCTGCTGAGCGGCTCGTTGGCAGGTGCGAGCAGTGCAAACGAACGATGACGGGTCAGGTCTCGGAAAAACATTGTGTAAAGGTGTCCGATTAATTTACTTGACTCAGGAAATCGGGGCGCCTACTAACACACTTAACAGTTTGGAAATCCCCGATTCTCGTCAGTCATTCGTTTGATTGTATACGTAACCTCCTTGCTGTGCAATTATCCTCTACAGTAAAATGGATTATTTAACGTGCCTTCCATACTCGGAATATGAGTTCTCATTGACCCATGTTTTCCTTGGGTAGATGTGGAGAAACGCGGATGGTTAACTTTTTTTCAAAGAATAGAGGTAGGTGAGCCAGTCGCTCATACCCTCACCCTTGCGGGTGGAAACCCTCAGGACCGTCATTCCCGGGCGCACGCGCTGAATATTCCGCTCGGCGGCCGCAATGTCAAACTCAACTGCTTCAGCAAGATCCATCTTAGTCAGGACGGCGATATCGGCGGTATTGAATATCGTTGGATACTTGAGCGGCTTGTCTTCGCCCTCTGTCACCGAGAGCAGCACCAGCCTCAGATTTTCACCGAGGTCGTAGGACGAAGGGCAAACCAGATTGCCCACATTCTCGACGAACAGAAAGTCCAGTGGCTCCATCGCCCAGTCCGTCAGCGCGTCGCGGATCATGGCCGCTTCCAAATGACATAGCGTACCGGTGGTGATCTGCCTGACCGGAGCGCCGGAGCGCGCGAGGCGCGCGGCGTCGTTTTCCGTGGCCAAATCGCCCACCAACGCCGCCACGCGAAAATCCGGCCGAAGCAGTGTGAGCGTCTTTTCGAGGAACGCTGTCTTGCCCGAACCGGGGCTCGACACGAGACTCACCACGAAAACTCCCGCGTCGTGGAATCGCTGCCGCAACTCGCGCGCCACGATGTCGTTCTGCTTGAGGACGTTCTTTCTCACCTCGACAAGCCGGGGTTGTGTGCTCATTCCTGTATCTCCAGTGCGGTCACCTGTAGTTCCCTGCCCTGCAACACTTCCGAAACGGGCTGACCGCATTCAGGGCACGCGAACCACTGCATCGAGGGCAACGGGCGCGATTCGCCGCAGCGCGGACAGTAGACCAGAATCGGAACCTCTTCCACCACCAGCCGGGCTCCCGTCAGGCCGGCGCCTTCGCAGGCGAGCTCCCATGACGAAAGCAGGGCTTCCTTAACTACCCCCGCCAGCGGGCCCAGCTTCAGATAAACGGCGTTCACATGCGCGTGGCCGCGATTGGCCGACTCTTCTTCCGCCATATCCACAATACTCATTGCGATGGAAAGCTCATGCATGCGATCACCGGAATGCCGCAAGGGCGGCCTGCCCGAGGCTGATGCCTCCGTCGTTGGGGGGCACGGCGGAGTTGGTCCAGACCTCAAGATGTTTCGCGGCCATGAGGCATTGGATGTCGCGCACAAGCAATTCGTTCTGAAACACGCCGCCGGAGAGAACCACCTTGTCCAGTTCGAAGCGCTCGCATAATGAAGCGACGGCGCCGGAAAGCCCTTGGGCGACGCCGCGCTGAAATGCCCGCGCGCATTCGGCGGCATCGCGTCCGCGATGCCGGTCCCACGCCAACGCTTCGAGCAGCGGACGAAAATCGAGTTCGGCGTCTTCCCCGTCGACGAACGGGAACGGGTATGGCTGCACTGCGCCCGATTTGCGCGCAATATGTTCCACCCAAATGGCCGCCTGGCCTTCGAAAGTCACCTCGCGGGTGAAGCCCAGCAACGCCGCAGCCGCATCGAAGAGCCGCCCGACGGATGTCGTTGTGAACGTGCGGATGCCCTTTCGCACCAGGTCCATGGATGCGCGGTAGCGTTCGGGGAAATCAAGCGTTGGCAATCCATCGATCTGGCTCAGAAATCCCGCCGCGGCCTGCACCGGTTGCCTCGCCGCGGCATCGCCTCCGGCAAGGGCGGCGCGGCGCAGATGGGCCACTCGCTCCAGGCCCTGTGCCACCGATCCGGCGAAGAATTCCCCGCCCCAGATGCTCCCATCGTCGCCATAACCGGTTCCGTCGAAGCTCACTCCGAGCACCCGTTGATCCCAGGCGCCGCGTTCGGCGAGAACTGAAGCAATATGTGCTCGATGATGCTGAATGGCATATGCTTCTGAACCTTTTAGAGTGAGCGCAAACACAGAAGACCGATATTCGGGATGCGCGTCTCGCGCCACCGTCAGTTCGGCGATGGGGACTTCATACATCACGGTTAAGTCCTGTATCGTTTCTCGAAAGGATTGAAAGGCTGCGTATTGATCCAGATCGCCGATATGTTGACTGACGAACGCCTGGCCATCGACCACTAGCGTGATCGCGTTCTTCAGATCCGCGCCGGTCGCGAGAATCGGCTCCCCGGCGGGGATCTGCGCCACCGCAGCGGGCGCATAGCCGCGGGAGCGGCGCAGAATCACGGGACCGAACGTTCCCGCGCGTGCGATGGAATCCTCTACGCGGCGGGCGATGGGCCGTTCGCCGATCAAGAAGGCATCGGCGATTCCGGCCAGTTGCTCTCGCGCTTCATCATCTTTATATGCGATGGGCTCGCTCGACCGGTTCGCGCTGGTCATCACGAGCACTTCGGGTGCTCCGGCATCGAAGAGCAGGTAATGTAGAGGGGCGTACGGCAGCATGACGCCGAGATCGTCGTTATCGGGAGAGATGCCCGGAAAACAAATTTTCGCGGGGGCCAACACAATAGGCCGCGCTGCGGAATTCAGGAGAGATTCGGCTTCCGGCGAAAGCTCCACCAGTTCGCGCGCGCGGGCCAGGGCGGCCGGCATCAGCGCGAACGGCTTCTCCTTGCGAAATTTCCGCGCCCGCAGCGCCTCGACCGCATTCTCATTGCGCGCATCGCATGCGAGATGGTAACCGCCCAGCCCCTTCACCGCGAGGATGGCCCCCGCCCGCAGAACCTCGACCGCCTTCGCGATAGCAGCATCATCGCCAGTGACAACCCGGCCCCCAATCACCAACCGATAATGCGGGCCACATGCCGGGCATGCCACCGGCTGCGCGTGAAAGCGCCGATCGAGGGGATCGTGGTATTGCCGGGCGCAGTATTCGTCGAGATCCCAATCGCGCATCGTGGTGTTCCGCCGGTCGTAAGGCAGGCTGCGAACCACGGAGTAGCGCGGGCCGCAGTCGGTGCAGTTGATATATGGATAGCGGAAGCGCTGGGCGGCCGGCT
>JASHSD010000522.1 GCA_030036985.1 Bryobacteraceae bacterium | reverse complement strand
GTCAGCTTCAGCATGTACTCCGTCATCCCCAGTCCCGTGGACGATTCGGTATGGGGCGTGGCGGAGAGCCCGTTCCCCGGTATGCTGATACGGCTGCAGCGCGGCAACAATCCTCCGGAAACCTGCAAGACCACGCTCTTCAAGGTGCCGTTGCCCGGCTTCGATCCGCGCGGGGTCGATATCGATACCCACGGCGTGGTTTGGATGGGCCTCGCGGCCTCCAGCGATCTGGCCAGCTTCGACGTTCGCAAGTGCAGGGACCTGAAGGGTCCGGCAAAGACCGACGGCAGCCAGTGCAAAGAGGGTTGGACGCTCTATCAGACCACCGGCCCCAAGCTCAAGGGGACCAATGTGCCGGCCGATTTCCACTACTATGCCTGGGTGGATCAGCATAACGTCATGGGACTGGGCGCGAACACGCCATTTCTCACCGGATCGAATTCCGATTCCGAGATTGCGCTGAATCCGCAGACGAAGAAGTGGACGTACTTCCGCGTGCCGTATCCTCTGGGCTTCTACTCCCGCGGCATGGACGCGCGCATCGACGATCCGAATATGGGCTGGAAAGGCCGCGCGCTCTATTCGAACTACGGCACACACTTCGTGTGGCATATCGAAGGCGGCAAGGGCACCAAGGGCAAGATCGTGAAGTTCCAGATCCGGCCCAATCCGCTGGCGAAGTAAAACGATTGAGGTGAAAACGGCGGGCTTCGGCCCGCCGTTTTTTTTATGAGAATAACCGCTCTGTTCGCGGGTCTGTTTGTTTTGGCGCAACCGCAATCGCAATTGCCGGGCGAACTCGGCGAAGCGCATTTCATCGCAGTCGGTCCGAAGGACGAGATCTATATCGCCGACACCGGCAACAGCACGCTCCACAAATTCGTCAGGAAATAGAGACGTTAAGGATTTCGTCCTTGCTGTGGATGCATGTATCATTTTAGAGAGTAGCGGCAACCCATATTGCTTTTGCAGCTAGAAAGGCGACAGCGACTGAGCAAACTGATGTCGGGATCAGGTTGGCTTAACGCGAGTATAAGGCTTTGCCTCTACTGCTGGATTCTACGTTATTTGAGGGCGCAAAATGAAACAGTCAGCCTTGATCGTTCTGGTGCCTGGGGTTCTTTTTTCTGTGGCGTTTGGTCAGAAGCCCCAAGAGACCGGGTTTGACGTTGCCTCAGTCAGGAAGGATATTCAGTTAACTCGACCGACAGTGCGCGAGGACGCGGGAAGTGTAAGCTATACTTACATCGCACTCAATTTGGTTATTTTGAAGGCTTACCAGATTAAGCCGCACCAGTTGAGTGGTCCCTCCTGGCTCAGCTCCGAGTTCTACGATATCCACGCGACATTGCCCGAGGGTTCCACACCCGGCCAAATACCAGAAATGCTGCGCCGTTTGCTAAAGGAACGCTTTAATGCCGTTGTCCACTGGGAAGACCGGCAGATGATGGGCTATGCCCTTGAGCTCGTCAAGAGACCGCCAAAGTTCAAGGAATGTAAGTCGGATGAATGCCCTCGTGAATTGATCATATCTCAAGGGGGGACCAACGGGTTTGGGCGGGGAATGATTCGTTTGCAGTCCAGAACTTTTGGGAAGCTAGCGGATCAGCTGGCAGGCGTCCTCCAAGAGCCCGTGATTGACGAGACGGGGTTGGCCGGAACATACGTCATCGCGCTGAACACCCACGCCTTAGGCATTGACGACAATGAAAGTGGGCACTCGGACCGAATAACGGTCGACGGACAGGCAATCGATATTCCTGAAACTACACCTTCGGTTTTCGACGCGCTTAAGGAGCTTGGTCTTCGCGTAGTTCATCGGAAGCTAACGATTAAGCGTCTGGTTGTTGATCAAATTAATAGGATTCCTACGGAGAACTAGAGCAACGAGCAAGCTGTAGGAGCCGTGTCCAACTTCGAAAAGGAACAACGATTCGGAACTATAATGTAACGGCGGAGCCGATCCGCGACAACATGGCCAAGCTCACATCGAAATATCAGGTCACCGTTCCGCAGGTAATCGCCCGTCAGTATGATATCCATCCCGGCGACGACATCGACTGGGTTCCGGCCGGCGACGTAATCCACGTGGTCCCCTCGGCGAAACAGCCGGCGCCCGAAGATCGGGAATCGAGGCTGCGCCTGTTCGATCAGGCGACGGAACGTATCAGGAGGCGTGGAGCGCCCCCATCGCCAAAGAGGCCGCGCGACCGAGGCTGGACGCGAGAGGAGCTTTACGTGCGTGGTCGCTCTCGTTGACACGAATATTCTGGTCTATCGTTTCGATGCCCGTTTTCCGGATAAGAAGAAGATCGCAACAGAGGTTCTGAGGCGCGGCATCCTCGAAGATTCCCTTCGGCTGCCGCAACAGGCAATCATTGAGTTCGTCGCGGCCGTGACTCGTCCGATTCGCGGTCATTTCATCCTGAGTCAACGCGAGGCGCTGCGCGAGGCGGAAGAACTCCTGAGCGAGTTTCCGGTGCTTTATCCCAACGAGGCGATCGTGCGCAATGCGATCCGGGGTTGTGCGGCTTATTAGTTGAACTGGTTCGACGCACACCTCTGGACATACGCGGAACATTATGGACTGCGCGAGATTCTTGCTGAAGATCTGCAGCATGATCGGCTCTTTGGGACGGTCCGTGCAGTAAACCCGTTCGTGGCTGCGCAATAACCGGCGAAACAGGTTAGAATGGGCCGCATTATGGCGGGGCGGCGCTTCGGCGCTGCAGCCGCCCTTCCGGGCGGCCTGAAGTCACGACAAATTCCGGGTTCGACAGCGGGATTGGTCGAGCACCGCGCCGGGCTGAAGCCCGGCGGCAGGCCCGAAGACCTGCCCCACAGAAAAAACGAGTGGCGTTCCCGGCTGAATTGGGTCGGTCTCGATGGCGATATAGTAAACCTGATGCTTTCCCGCCGCACCGTACTTATGACTTCCATGGCAGGAGCTGTCGCGGGCGTGGTCGATAACGCCTCCGCCGCCACCGGCAAGATGATGCTGTGCATGCACCAGGGCACGTCGCGCGGAGCGGGCTATCGGAAATCCCTCGAAGGGTGGGCCAAGGCGGGGATCAAGAACGTCGAGCTGTCGGATACCATGCTCGACGACTTCCTCAAGACGGACACGCTGGAAGCAGCCGGGCGGCTGTACAAGGATCTCGGTTTGACCGCGGTATCGAGCCAGGCTGTGCTCGCCGATGTCTGGATTCCCGGTCCCGCGCGGGAAAAGTCGCTGGAGACCTGGAAGAAACGCTGCGAGCAGTTTTCCTCGATCGGTGTGCCGAAGATTTACTGCCCTTCGATCACCAACCGCAAAGTCACGATGGATGATTTCAAGGCCACACCCGGTTGTATCCGCGAAGCCGGCGACATCGCCAAACAGTACAACATGACGGCGATGATCGAATTCGCGCGCACTTCAACGCACCTCGCGACGCTGACCTCTTCGCTGAAAATGATCCGCGAAGCGGCGCATCCCAACGTGCATCCCATGATGGATTTCTTCCATTTCTGGTCGGGACTGAGCAAGTTCGAAGACCTCGATCTCTTCGGGCACGGCGAACTCACTCACGTGCATTTCCAGGACGTCGCCGACGTGCCCAAGGAGTTGTACAACAACAGCTCGCGCCTGATTCCGGGCGATGGCGTGGCGCCGATCAACCGAATCTTAAGGAAGCTGGCGGAGAAGGGATACAGCGGCTCGCTTTCGGTCGAGCTGTTCCTCCCCGAGCTGCAGAACGGCGATCCCTACGAGGTCGCGCGCACGATTAAGGAGAAGTGTGAAGTGGTGCTGCACAAGGCGCGGGTGGCCTGAGAGACGCCACAACTCGGACGCGACTAAAGTCGCGTGTCCTATGCCAGCGCCGCGTTCAACGGTCCGCGCTCGATTTGGTACCCTAGATTCGATTCAACTCCTGTGAGAAAACACACCGCTGCTGTATCCATCGGCGCTATCGCCGCATTCGCTTTTGTCGCCACCATCGGCGCGCAACAGGCTTCCAGGCCGCCGGTGATCGACGCCAAAGTCCTGCGAAACGCCGGGTCGCCGACTGACGCCTTCGCCGGCTCATGGCTGACCTACGGGCGCACCCAGGGCGAGACGCGCTACAGTCCGCTGAAGCTGATCGATACGTCGAACGTGGGCCGCCTGGGCCTCGCATGGACTTATGTGCTGGGCGCGGGCGGCGGCAATCAGGAAGGCACGCCGCTGGTCTGGAACAACACCATCTACGGGATCACCAACTGGAGCGTGGTCTACGCCGTCGATGCGCGCACCGGCAAAGAGATCTGGCGCTGGGATCCGGAAGTGAATCAGATGGCCGTGCGCCCCAAGACCTGCTGCGGGATTGTGAACCGCGGCGTCGCGATTTATAACGGCATGATCATCGCGCCGGTTCTCGACGGCCGTCTGGAAGCGCTCAACGCTCTGACCGGCAAGGTGATCTGGGAAGCGCGCCTCGGGTACACCCAGGATTGGTATTCGATCACGATGGCGCCGCGCATTGCCAACGGGAAGGTGATTATCGGTATGGCCGGCGGCGACCATCCGACGCGCGGCTTCTTCGATGCGTACGACGCCAATACCGGCCGCCGAGCCTGGCGCTTCTATACCGTGCCGGGCAATCCGTCGAAGCCATACGAAAACGAAGCCATGCGCAAAGCCGCCGCCACATGGCAGGGTGAATTCTACAAAATGGGCGGGGGCGGCTCGGTGTGGGATTCGATCGCCTACGATCCGGTCACGGACCTGGTCTACGTCGGCACCGGCAACGCCGAGCCTTGGGTGAGCAA
The DNA here is from genome assembly GCA_030036985.1 of Bryobacteraceae bacterium. Lineage (GTDB taxonomy): Bacteria > Acidobacteriota > Terriglobia > Bryobacterales > Bryobacteraceae > BOG-234. Next base: position 8,129 of record JASHSD010000522.1, on the reverse strand, counting down.
GTTCCGCAACAAGAGCAGGGTCGACAACCTCTACACCTGCTCGATCGTTGCCGTGAACGTCACTACCGGACAGCTCAAATGGTATTACCAGGAAGTACCGGACGACAACTGGGATTACGATGCCGTGCAGCAGATCATGCTGGCCGATCTCACGATCAACGGCCAGAAACGCAAAGTGCTGATGCAGGCGGCGAAGGACGGCTTCTTTTATATTCTGGACCGCGTGACCGGTCAGTTCATTTCGGGCCAGCCGTTCACACAGGTCAGCTGGGCGACGGGCATCGACGATTCCGGCCGGCCAAACATCGTTCCCGAAGCCTTCTACGGAAAAGATCCGATCACGCTGTATCCGACCGCGGGCGGGGCGCACAACTGGTCGCCCATGTCTTTCAACCCGGCAATGGGTCTGGTGTATATTCCGACATCCTACGCAAGCTGGACTTTCAAGGCGGGCGACGAGGTGCTGCATGCGCAGACAGGCGATACCGGCCTTGCGCCCGGATTTCTGCCGCCGATTCCGAATCAGCTGAAGATCGTCGGCCCCGAGCCGTTGGGGAACGAGCGCGGCGTGCTGGAAGCGTGGAATCCGCTCACCCATAAAGTGGTCTGGCGCACGCCGGGCGGCGGCGGGATCGGCGGCGGTACGGTTTCGACGGCGGGCAATCTCGTGTTTCAGGTGACCAACGACGGCAAACTTTTCGCGTACAGCGCCGACAAAGGCGAAAAGCTTTTGGAAGTTTCGCTCGGACGCAACGGCATGGGGCCGCCGATCACTTACGAGATCGATGGCAAGCAGTATGTCGCGCTGACAGGCGGTACGGGCCGTTCGCCGATGGTTGTCGGAGCCAACGACGCAAAGGTGGATTATCCGCCGCTGCTCTACGTTTTCGCTTTGGACGGCAAGGCTGACATGCCTAAGCCGCAACCGGTTGGACGCGGGTTCGGTCCGCCGCCTCCGCCGCCGACGGCCGCACACGGTCAGGCGCCGCAGTAACGCGCCTCGCCTTCAAACCGAGAACGGTGGCCACGGTTCGTAATACAATTTGTCCGTGGACACGATGAAACGCTTGACACCATCCATTTCTTTGGCTTTTGCGCTGGTTTTCGCTGGTGCGGCTTGGGGGCAGGAGACATTAATTCCCGACCATAATCTGGCCGCCGCGCTGCTGAAGTACGTTCCCAATTCAAAACCTGGCGATCCGGTGACGCAGAAGGTTCTCGATGAGGCAATTTACCTCAGGGTCGGCAAAGACACGCCCGTCGCCGATCTGTCGGGCCTCGACAAGGCGAAGAACCTGATGACGATCTTTGTCGACGGCTCGCCGATCGCCGATCTGTCGCCGCTGCGGGGTCTGACCAAGCTGGAGGCGCTGACGGTTCGCGGCGGGAAGGTCAGGGATCTGAGTCCGCTGGCTGGCTTGACGAACCTGAATTATCTCGATCTCTCCGGCAACCAGATCGCGGATCTCCAACCGCTCGCGGGTTTGAAGAAGCTGGAGATGCTGTATCTGTCGAACAACAAGATCGCCGATCTGTCTTCCACGGCGAGCCTCGAAAATCTGCAGACGTTGTATGTCGACGGCAACCAGATCGCGGGTTTAGGCCCGCTGGCGGCGCTGAAGAAGCTCTCGACTCTGAGCGTGAAAAACAACAGGGTCGCGGACGTGTCGCCGCTGGCATCGCTGACGGACCTGAAATATCTCTATCTCGACGGCAATCAGATCAGCGACGTCTCGCCGCTGGTCGCGATGGCCGCCAAGGACGATCAGGGACAGAAGAAGTTCGCTCCGAACTGGACCATCACACTGGCGGGCGATCCATTGAGCGGCGCCGCAAAAACGAACGAGTTGCCGCAGTTGCGGAAACACGCGTTGGACGTGGTGACCAGCACCCGGTAAAATCGCTCCCTCGCGGTCGCGGCTCGGCAACGTTTTTACCCGCCGCGCGCAGCCGACAACCCATTCTGAGCCGCGACCGCGAGGGAGCGCAAAGGGCGCGGTCCGCGCCGCAATACGGCGGAAGAACACATTATTCGTGCGGCGCGGACGCGACCCGTTTTGCGCGCGTTCCTCAGAACCGCTCTATCTCAGATACGCGTCGTCGCCGCGGATCCAATCTTCCCGCTGCGGCGTGAACAGGTCCATCGCCATCGATTCCTCCAGTGCTTCGACGCGATGCGGCAGGTTCGACGAAATCACGACGACCTCTCCGGCCCGCGCAACGAAGCTCTCGCCGGCCATATCGAAGCGCAGCGCGCCCGATTTCACCATCGATACCTGTGCGTTAACGTGCTGGTGCAGAGGCACCACGGCGCCCTTGCCCAGCCATATGCGGGCGATCGACATCTGCCCCGTATGAATCACCCACCGGCTGAGCAGCGGGTTCATTTTTTCTTCCGCGACCGCGGACCAGTTAAATCGCTCCATGCAGAGCAGTATCCTATTTATTTGTATATGAAAGGTATCGTTCTCGCCGGGGGGACCGGAAGCCGGCTCTTCCCTCTCACAAAAATCACCAACAAGCATCTGCTTCCGATCTACGACAAGCCGATGATCTACTACCCGATCCAGACGCTGGTCGACGCCGGCATCGCCGACATCATGGTTGTGACCGGCGGCAAGAATTCGGGAGACTTCCTGCGTCTGCTCGCCAACGGCAAGGGATTCGGGCTGAAGCATATCGCTTACACATACCAGGAGGGCGAAGGCGGCATCGCCGACGCGCTCAATCTCTGCGAACACTTCGCGGACGGGCAGAAGATTTGCGTGGTGCTCGGCGACAACATCATCGAGAAAAATATCCGCGGCGCGGTCGAGGCCTTCCGCCAACAGGACAAGGGCGGCCGTATCCTGCTGAAGGAAGTGACCGATGCCGAGCGCTTCGGCGTGGCCGAGTTTCAGGGCGACCACATCGTGGGAATCGAGGAGAAGCCCGCGGAGCCGAAATCGAATTACGCCGTCACGGGCATCTACATGTACGACGAAACGGTGTTCGACAAGATCCGCACGCTCAAGCCGTCGAACCGCAATGAGCTCGAGATCACGGATGTGAACAACGCCTACATTCGCGAGGGCACGATGACGTTTTCATTTCTGGACGGCTGGTGGACCGACGCGGGCACATTCGAGTCGCTGCTGCGCGCGGCGAATCTGGTGGCGCAAAGCCGCGGAGTGCAGGCGGTGTACGCGTGACCGTCACCCAAGTGACGATCGGGATGCCGAAATGCGAGAAAGGCATCGGAGACGTGATTCTCGCGCCCGATTCGCCCAAGCTGATCGACGGCGTGAAATGCGCGCCTGTCGCGCTTTGGCCCGACGACCGCGGCTACTTCCTCGAAGTGCAGCGCATGGGTCACGGTCTGGCGGCCGGCTTTCCCAAGGAATCGACGCAGATTTCCGCCGCGCTGAACTATCCCGGCATCATCAAGGCGTTTCACTTCCATCGTCATCAGACGGATTGCTGGACGCCCGCCCTGAACATGCTGCAGGTGGCGCTCATCGATCTGCGGTCGGATTCACCGACCTTCGGGGCCCGCAACACCATCTACGCGGGCAACCTGCGGCCATGGCAGATCCTGATTCCGCCAGGCGTAGCTCATGGTTACAAGGTGCTGAGTGCGGGACCTTCGCTGTTGATTTACGCCACCGACCGTTTCTACAATCCGGCCGACGAGGGCAGGATTCCGCACAACGAGCCCGGCCTGAATTACGACTGGGAACTGCAGCATAAATAGGTGCGCGTCGCTCTCGATGCCACGCCGCTGACTCTTTCGTCGGGGGGCCTGCCCCGTTATGTCACGGAGCTCTCGATCGCGCTGGCGCGGGAGTTTCCCGAAGACATCTATTCGCTGCTTTCCGACCAGCCCTTCCCGATGCCCGAACGCGCGCCGGTCAATCTGGTGCGCGGGCGTCAGCCGCACAGCGCCGCCGAGCGCCGCTGGTGGCTCTGGGGCGTCCGGCAGGCCATCCGGCAAACCGGAGCGCAGATTTTTCACGGCACAAACTTCGAGGTTCCCTATCTGGGATCGATGCCGGCGATTCTGACTATCCACGATCTCTCGCCCTGGCGCGAAAAGGCGTGGCAACCCGATACGCCGAACACGGAAGCCGACCGCGTGCGCCGGCGAACGCCATGGCTGGTCCGGCTGAAGCGCGCGCGCATGATCCTCACTGTGAGCGAGGCTGTGCGGGCGGAAGTGATCGAGCACTTCCGCGTACCGCCGGAGCGCGTGCGCGCCGTGCCTCTGGCTGCGTCCAATCTGTTTAGGCCAGTCGCGCCCACATCGCCCGCGCCCAAGCCTTTCTTTCTTTTCGTGGCGACGATCGAGCCGCGAAAAAATGTCGGCGCACTGGTGGAGGGATGGCGTGAGTCGCGCGCCGAGACCAATGCCGATCTTGTACTGGCGGGACGCAATCGCGCCGATTTCACCGGGATACCTGCTGGCGACGGCGTGCATCTCCTCGGCGAAGTGCCGGATCGGCAGTTGCCGCGGCTCTATTCGGACGCATTGGCGCTGGTTTATCCGACTCACTACGAAGGCTTCGGTCTTCCCGTGCTGGAAGCCATGAAGTGCGGATGCCCGGTCATCACCTCGTGCGATCCGGCGGTCAGGGAAGTGGCTGGCGGCGCGGCCATTCATACTTCCAGTCCTCGGGAGATTGCCGACGCCATGCGCGCCATTGCGACCAATCCCCGGTTGCGAAACGTGCTGCGCGGATGCGGACTCGAACGAGCGGCCGATTTCTCCTGGAGCCGCACGGCGAGAGAAACGCATACCGTGTACGAAGAAGTACTTGAGGCTCATTCCGGCGTCTGAAACTCACCTCCTGTTTGTTCGCTCCGGCGCCATCAATGGAACGCCGCTTGCAACGGTTCGGTGACGTTTTTCGTTTTTCCGCAAAGAGGAGGTTCACCTGAATGAAGAGGTGCATTTTCGTACTGGCGTGTTTGAGCGCCCTTCCCGGCGGGCCGCTTCTGGCCCAGACGACGATCGGTGGAGGGATTTGTTCAACCGCGTCGCTGAACGGAACGTATTCGCTCAGCCTCACCGGACGCGGCGTCAATTCATCCGGCGTATTCACGAAAATATCGGAAGGCGTCGGAACCGCGACCTTTGACGGCGAAAGCAAGGTCACGCTGTCGCTGACCACGAATACAAACAGTTCTACTGGTGTGTCGCAAACATTGAGTGGCGGCTATACCCTGCAGGCGAACTGTTCGGGTTTCGTGAGTATTACCAGCGGCGATACCGCGACTTTCACCCTGGAGGCTTACAACAATCCGACCGAAAGTCTTTCAAAGAACTTTCTTCTTACCGGGCAGGATGGGACCTTTGCATTCACAGGAAGCGGCGGAGTGCTGCCTGCTTCGTGCAGCGCCAGTCAGCTCTCCGGTATCTTCGCGTTCAATGGGACCTCCTTCGCATTGAACACGGGTGTCATGTCAGGCGTGGGCACTATTTCCGGACTGCTGACCTTCAACGGCAGCAGCGGACTTACTACGACCTGGTATGCGTCAACCGGCACAAGCACCGGCATAAGCACCGATACAGCCGGCGGAACGTATTCCGTCGCATCGGGTTGTACAGCCATGGCGACTGTAACCGACAGCTCTGGTCAGGCCTGGAATCTTACCTTTGTCTTGACCTCGGCGACCGGAAACGGGTTCACCATCACGGGCGCTGCCCCGACATTGATGTTCAGCGGGAGCGGGAGGACCTTATGAGAATCGTGTTGGGGTTATTAGTCTCTTTGCCTTTCGTTGCTCAGGCGCAGACCACTTCGCCGACATGCTCCGCATCTACCTTGTCGGGCTCTTACCACCTGACACTGACAGGACGGAATCTCAATTCCTCGATGGCCCTGGCCGCCACTTATCAGGCGCTCGGAACGGCGACTTTCGACGGCATGGGCGGGGTAGCTTTCTCGCTGACTTCCAACAATAACCATTTACAGGGAGTCAGACAGTCGCTCTCAGGAACCTATATTCTCACATCCGACTGCACCGGCTCGCTCTCGATCGCGACCGGCGACAGTGCAACTTATACCCTGATTACCTGGAACCAGGGAAAGAATTTCACGATCACAGGTCAGGACGCGACTTATTCACTGTCGGGAAGCGGTGGGCAACAGACCGCTTCCTGCGGGGCCAATGCGAACAGCCTCCTGTCCGGAACCTACGCGCTGAGCGGAACGGGTTATGTCACGAGTTCGGGTTCGATTACCACCGTGAACGGCATCATCGGGCAGCTCCAATTCACGGGACGCGGCACGTTTGCGGGCAACTGGAATGTCGTGACCAACGGCGCCTCCACGCCGGCGGGCGTCTCAGGCGATTACACCGTTAATTCATCCTGTGAGGCCACATCGACAATTGTGGATTCGGCCGGAACATCCTGGACGCTGGCCTTCGTTATTACTTCGGCCGGGGGTGCGGATTTCGCTGTCGATATCGCCAATACGCTGATGCAGTTCTCCGCTTCCGGCCACTCCACCTTCACCAGCGCCGGAGCGGCCGTTGTCAACGCGGCAAGCAGTGTGGCTTCCGGCACGCCTCCCGGCAGTATTTTCGCTTTGTACGGCGTGAATCTGGCGCCTTCGGTCACGTCGGCGACCAAGGTTCCGCTGCCCGACGGCCTGGGCGGAACCAGCGTTACTGTGAACGGCGAGTCCGCGCCCCTTTTCTTTGTCAGCAGTTCTCAGATCAATGCGCAAATGCCCTGGGATATTCAGCCGGGCCTGGCCAGTGTGGTTGTTACCACATCCAACGCTACCAGCAACACCGCAGCGGTGACCGTCCCTTCGGCCGCTCTACCGGGTATCTTTGTGCAGTATCCGGGCAATCAGGCGGTGGTCGCGAATTCGGATAACAGCCTGAATACCTCCATCACACCCGCGCACGTAGGTGACGAGGTAGTCGCTTACTTCACGGGCGGTGGTCCGGTGACGCCTTCCGGCCCGCTGGTTACGGGCGATTACTCACCGGCAGCCGGGCCGTCGCCTCTTTCAGGGTCAACGAACCCGATGGTGACGGTAGGCGGCGTACAGGCAACGGTGGACTACGTCGGTTTGACTGCGGATCTGGTGGGCGTCTATCAGGTGAACTTCGTGATCCCGATGGTGAGCCCCGGCAATCGCGACCTGGTGCTTACCATTGGCGGGAAGGCGTCCGCTACGACGACGATCTCAGTGGCCGAGTGAGTAGGGTTATCGGCGGATCAACGGCTCTTCCAGCCGCGTAATGCGGGCTTCGTGGTTGTCGAGTTTATTCTCGATGCGTTCCAGGCGGGCGGTGACCTCGTCGAAGCGCCGTTCGATTTGTTCGAAGCGTCGTTCGATTTGCGCAAAACGTCGCTCGAGGCTTTCCTCCATCTGATCGAAGCTCTGAGTGATCGCTTCTTTCAGATCGCCGAAGCGATTATTCAGATCGTTGAACCGGTTGTTCTGGTTGAGCACGGAGAATATCACTCCGAGGAATCCGAGAACAAGCGTTACGATGACCGGCAGGTCGTTCATCTGCATCTATCGTAACCCAGCCAGCCACCCGGCCTAAATTCCGGCGGCTGGAGCGGTCAAAGCGATCGGAGGCGCCGTCACTCTGCGCTGAATTGAAATGCCGCCGCTATCGACGTGCAGATCGATCTTGTGCGCCGGGCCTTTGCCGTCGCCGGTGGACGCATCCTGCTGAATGAGCTTTTCACCGAGGCCGGCAAACGAGTGCTTGGCCTCGTTGAAATCGGAGTAGACGCCGCCAAAGCTTGTCTTGGCATCGATGGAGTATTTCTCCGCGTCCGGTAACTGAATAACAATGTCGCCGCTGCCGGTTCTGGCGTCGATATCTCCGCCAACGTCCGTTACCACCACATCGCCGATGTGATGGCGGATGAACAGGCGCGAAGTGCGCGGCACCATAATCTGATAATCTAGGTGAATATCGTCCGAACGCTTGCGCATGGTCGCGATCGTAACCTGCCCGTTGGCGGTGGTCAGCTTCACCGCGTCGATGCTCTTGAGCTTGTCGGTGAACTTCTGCTTCTCCTTCTCCTCCTGGAACGTGTACCGGGTGGTCACGACCTGCACCGACGGCTGATCCCAGCCCACGATGTTCAGCTCACCCGTCGCGCCTCCGAT
>JASHSD010000521.1 GCA_030036985.1 Bryobacteraceae bacterium | reverse complement strand
AAATCGACCGCTGTTGCGAGGAACAAAAACTCGCCGCCTGAAAACTTGACTCATTCACCTTGCAATCTCTTGGGTAAGGACTCTAGTCGGAAAAGTGTTTCTGACGTTCAGGCAGAGATACAGAAAGCCCTCGAGTCTCTTCCGGGTTTTGCAGGTCAACTTCCGTCCGTTTTGCGCCCCCTTCTCAGCCTCGCCGCGCCAAAAGGTTCGAGAGCGCAAGTGTCCCTAAGGCATGGAGATCTAAAGAAGAGCCGCCAAGTCAAATCCACTGCACCGGCTGACTATTGGTCTCCCGAATCTGATTTCGTGGTGATTTCCTTCGAGGGCGCTCACAAGCAAACGCGTGAAGATCGTTTGAAGCAGATCCCCATTGAGAGGAAAAAGATTTCCACACAGGAAAAATTCCTCGAAGGGATGCTCAAATCGGGAATTTCGAGAGAACAAGCAATCGCAGTTTGGCAATCGCAAGGAAAGGTTTGGGTGGAGGAGACACCTATAGCCGTTAGGAAATCTGCCGCGACACCCGACATACAACCGCGCATCACCGAAGCGAATCCGGCGCCGGTGAGCGTTCGTGCCACGCAGCCGGAAGACCCCGTGCGGGACCTCATGTTCGCCCTGGCTGAAGCTGAGCGCGATCCTCAAGTGAATTTCGTTTCGTTCAAATGGTTCCGGGATGTTCATCTTACTCAGAAAGGATTCGCTTGGGCGGCGACGGCTGAGACTCGGCAAAGAGTTCTTGTCGAGGCGATCAACTGCGGCTGGGTTTTGACAAATAAGGTGGCAAACCCCAAAAAACCTGAATTCCCTGTAACAGCGATCAAGGTGAACAGGACACTGCCGGAAGTGCGCCGCATCGTGGATCGGGAGGCTGGCGTCACTTCGAGATTCGCCCCGGTAACCCTTCCCGGAGAACGGCTGTCGGATACGGTGCTCAATGCCCGCAGGTAAGGGAATTTGAGCGTCCACTATCTGGACACCAGTGCTCTCGTAAGACTATACGTCCGCGAGCCGGGAACCGATTTCATGGTCCGACTCGCGGACTCAGCTTCGGAACGAACGCTGGCTGTGATCAGTCTGACTCGCGTTGAATTTCGGGCGGCGGTCCGGCAGCGGGAACGGCTACAGGATCTGGACTCATCGACCGCGGCATCGCTCGTTGCCCGGATGGAATCGCATGTACAGACTTTATACTTGGTGCAGCCGATTACCGAGGCAGCACTGGATGAAGCATCGAGCCTGCTGGACCGGCACCCTCTCAGAGCTTATGGTGCTCTCCAGCTTGCGGGCTGCCTGACAATGCGAGCGCGGCTTCAGACCACGATCTCCTTCGTTTGTTCCGACCGAGTCCTCTTTCAGGCGGCGCAGAACGAGGGTCTTGTGACGATCGACACCGCCGCCCAACCGTCGTGAACGTCACTTGTATGAGAGAAGCGTGGGCGCTCAGTTTTCAGACGTGATCGACAACGAGGACATTTAATGTTCTGTTCGCAGGTTCCAGCCCCGGGCCCAGCTGTTCCCGCAACGCGATGAATATCGATGGCTCCGGGGCGTCGGCATCACCCGTCTTGTCCACCATGGGCCGGCCAACAATCTCCGAAAGCGCAGCGATCAATCCTGGCATCGTTACTCCAAAACCTTCGATACCGGACGATGCAAGACGGACTGACGGAATCGGGCAACGTCACGCGCGGGATCCATTGTATTCTTTTAGCTGGCGCCGAACGCCGCCCGGAGGAAAAAGATGAAAGCTATGCCGTGGACGTCTCTGGCCGTCCTGACTTTCTGCGCTTATGCTTCGGCGCAAACCAACCCAACCATTTTCGCCACCGTCTGCTGTAATGAGGCCGGCGCGGTATCCATCATCGGCACATCCACCAATACCGTCACGTCTTTCTTCCCGAATCCCGCCGGAACGGAGCCATATTCCATGGTGTTCAGCCCGGACGGATCAACGGCCTGGCTGTCCGACTTCACCAACCGCAAAATCGAGGTGCTGAACGTCGCCACTCATCAAGTGACAGCCACCATCTCACTGGCGCCTCAGGAGATCATTCAAAATGTGCCTCTCGCATTGACTCCTGACGGGACCAAGTTGTACGCTTTACCACAGCATCGCGGTCATTAGTACCTCTTCCAACACCATAAGCCGCTTCATTCCCGTTCTTTCGGTGGCAGGAGGTTTGGCCGTCACACCGAACGGGAAGAAACTTTACGTCACCAATTACGGGCAGGGTGGCATTGGCGTGATTGATACCGCCACTGATACTTTGATCCGGGTGATCCAATCGCCGTCGAATGCCGGCGTCATAGTCACCACCGGCAGCCATGCTTATCTCACAGTCAGCGGGTCCGTTTGGGTCATCAACACTCAACTGGGACGCTTCGCCTGCCATGATTCCGAATGTGACCGGTGTCGAATCTCTTGCCCCCAGTCCGGATGGTCAGTGGGTTTACGCCGGCGTAAACTCGTGCCGGGAGTTGTGGGAGAGATCACCGCCCTCGCGGTGACTCCTGACAGCGGCACGCTTTACGCGATCCCGGAGGGTGTGGTCATCGATTCGACATCGCAGCCGCCAAATATCGTTTTTGCCATCAACCTCGATTCCCTCACAGTGAGCGCACAAATCCGGGTAGGCGATTGGCCCAGCAGCGTGACGGTTACGCCGGATGGCGCGCAGGCCTATGTCACCAATCAGGGTCCTTCTTACATCGCAGCGGCCAATGGCGCCACCGACCGGGTCACGGCTCTGGTCGAGACCGGTGGGTTCCCTTGTTGCGTCGCATTGGCTCGCAATTCCGGCGTATTGTGGGTTTCCAACTGGGGCGGCGTTACGGTTTCCGCGATCGACGCCGGCGCCAATGCGATCCTGGCGACGATCCCCGTGGTCTCGCAGAATGAAATCGATTTCCAGGTCAGCGACCTGGTTGTTTCGCCGGATGAATCCACCGTGTATGTTTCGGTGTTCAACAATAGTTCGGCAACTCAATCCAGCTACGTCGCAGCCATCAGCACCTCAAGCTATACGGTCACCCTGACCTCGCCTTCTACCGGCAATTGGGACGATCTTTACCAGGGGCTCGCCATCTCAGCGGATGGGACGATTCTCTATGTCGTCTCAGACAACCCGGCGCCCGGTGTGCTCGTCATGAATGCGTCAACGCTTGCGATCACTGCCACCCTCCCTGTAAACGCCGCTTACGTCCCCGCGAATCTCGCCCTCACCGGGACGGCACGCAACTCTATGTGACTGCCTACCAGGCATTTCCGATGGTCGCGGTTGCCTATGGAATCAATCTGGCAACCCAACAATCCACCAACCTGGTGCAGATCGGATCCTGCCCGGAGCATCTCACGTTCACGCCAAACGGCACACAGGTGTGGATTCCAAACTCCGAGGCACGGCAGATTGCGGTGCTGAACCCTGCCACCAATACTCTGCTGACACCGATCAGCCTCCCGGGAGGGCCGAGCCAGATTTCTTTTACTCAGGATGGCTCGACAGCCTACGTAGCCGAAGGGAGCGACCATTCCTGCGCGGACACGTCGGCGACCGGCATCGCCCAGGTGAACGTTTCCTCGCAACAGATTACCGGCAACATTCCGGTTGGTCTCCTACCCAAGGGATCGTGGTCTACTAAACACCTGCCGGCTAAGCCGGCAGGATCAGCTTCGCCCTACCGCAAGTGCCCGGAGGAGTCCGGGCACGGCAGACTGAGAGTCTGCGCCACGAAGGCACGAAAGCAAAGGGTGAAACCTGCCTGAAAGCTGACTGTCTGGGCCGAATACCGATCACCCCGATCCGCGCCGACAGATTACGATCGGCTTGTCCGTCGTTCGAACAAGAGCAGGCACAACCCGAGCAGCGCACTGGCAAAGAGGGTCAGCGTCCCCGGTTCGGGAGTAGGCAGCTCGCAGTGTTGGAGAACGTCCAATCCGGAATGTCTTCAGGTGAGAGATTTGGCGGGTGTTACTTGCCAAACCTTTGGCCCGCTTCGTGCGAAGCTGGTGACGCAATGATGCGGAAAACCGCGTTCTGTCTGATCTACTCTCTCGGCCACCTGACCGCGCAGAGCCCGACCTTTCGCGCGCAATCGAACGTGGTGACGGTTCCGGTCAGCGTCACCGACAAGCACGGCAAACTCGTCGAAGGCCTTTCCGCCGCCGATTTCAAACTCCTCGATGACGGCCTGCCGCGCGCAATCGGCCTGGACGTATTCGATACAGGTGTGGCGCCGATATCACTGGCCATCGCCGTCCAATCCGCCGGCATCTCCACCCCCGCGCTCAAGAAAATCCGCCGCATCGGCAGCATGATTCAGCCCCTGATCACGGGCGCGCGCGGCGCGGCCGCCGTCGTCAGCTTTGACAGCCAGGTCAATTGGGTCCAGGACTTCACTTCCGATCCCGGCGCGCTCCAGGACGCCATTGAAGACATCATGCCGTATCAGAACAACGAAGCGCGCATGCTCGACGCCATCGCCGAAGTGGCCGACCGCATGAAAGACCGCAAAGGGCGCAAAGTGCTGTTGCTGATTTCCGAGACCCGCGATCGCGGCAGCAAAGTCAAATTCGAGCAGGCGATGGAAGCGCTGCAGCGCGAAGATATCGAGGTCTTCGCCACGCATTATTCGGCTTATGCCACGGCTTTCACATCCAAACCCGAGGATCTCCAGCAACTCCACGATCGGCCGGCGCCGAACACCGCCGGGCCCGATCCGCCGCCAATGCCCAACCCCGGATCGATCCTCGCCGAGCTCGCCCGGCTGGGAAAGACGAACGCGATTCAGACTCTGACGCAGGCTACCGGCGGCTCCGATTTTCCCTTTTCGACGGAAAAAGGCGTTCAGCGTTCGATCGAAAATCTCGGAGTCGCCATCCACAGCCAGTACATTCTCAGCTTCCGCGCGCCGCCGGACGCTTCGGGTGAGCATCGCATCGAGGTCACCGTCCCCGAGCATCCCGAGTATCGCATCCGCGCGCGCAAGGCGTACTGGGCTGGCCAGTAGCTTTCAGAGTTGTGCCGGTGTCTTCGGGCCGGAGTATGTGAAAAACCGCGGCTGAAGCAGGTTAAAACCGCGCCAGTTCGCGGTATTTCCGCAGCAACTCATACAGCACAACCGCCCCGGCCGACGCCACATTCAGTGAATGTTTCCGTCCCAGCATGGGAATCCGGATATGCGTATCGGCCAGCGCGGCGGCGGCGGGCGTGAGGCCATCGGTTTCGTGCCCGAACAGGACGCACACCGGGAAACGCGGTCGCCAATCGAACAAATCCACCGCATGGGAACTGGTCTCGATGGCCGCGATCTCATAGTTCGCGCCGCGCAGCTCCGCAATTGTGTCGACCGCCCGCGGCATGTGCTGCCAAGGCACGATTTCTTCGGCTCCGAGAGCGGTTTTGGAGATCATGTTCTGCGGCGGATACCCGGTGATTCCCGCCAGATAAAGCTTCCGGAGCCCGACCCCGTCCGCCGTGCGGAAGAACGCGCCGACATTGTAAAGGCTGCGCACGTTCTCGAGCAATACGCATACGGGCAGCGGCCGAATGTTTTCGTACGCAGCGGCGGCCTGGGTGGCGCGATAAGGCACCCGGGTCTCATCAGGAATGCGCGCAAAACGGGTCGCGTCCGCGCCGCCGGGGTCACGAGGTCCTCCGCTCAGTGGCGGCGCGGGACAGCGTCCTTTGCGCTCCGTCACACATCCCTCCGCCGGCGAACGGTAATAAATGCAACCCTATGGCCTATAATCACATCTCCCAATGGAGGATTCGTTTATGCTTTCTGTCGTCGTGCCGATCCATAACGAAGAACATTCGATTCTGCCGCTGTACGACCGGCTGACGGCCGTTTTGGTGCGCCTCGGCGGCCCCTACGAAATTCTCTTCATCGACGACGCTTCGACGGATCGCTCAGCGGAACTCCTCGCTAATCTGGTGCAAACGGACCCTCACCTGAAGGTGGTGCGGCTGCGGCGGAATTTCGGCCAGACCGCCGCGCTCTCGGCCGGTTTTCACGAGGCCCGCGGCAAAATCGTCATAGCCATGGATGGCGACCTGCAGCACGCGCCCGAAGACATTCCCGCGCTCGTTCGCAAAATTGCGGAAGGCTACGACATTGCCAGCGGCTGGCGCAAGGACCGCATCGATAACGCGATCACCCGCCGCATTCCCTCCCGCGTGGCCAACTGGCTGATGGCGAAAGCCTCCGGCATGGAGCTGCGCGATTTCGGCACCACATTCAAAGCCTACCGCGCCGAGGTTCTGAAGGACGTTCACCTCTACGGCGAACTGCACCGCTTCATTCCCGCGCTGGCGGCACTTTACGGAGCGCGCATTGCTGAGGTGCCCATCCGCAACAACCCGCGTGCATCGGGAGGCTCCCATTACGGCCTTGGCCGCACCTTCCGCGTGATGTTCGACATCTTCACGGTCTGGTTCCTGCTCAAATACTTCACCCGGCCGATGCACTTCTTCGGGAAGTGGGGCTTGATCAGCATGGCCTCCGGCGGAGGCTTGCTGGCTTGGCTGGCCGCGTGGAAACTGTGGACGCGCGAGGACATCATCGCGGAGCACGGTCCGTTAATGATCGCCGGAGGACTGGCGCTGATGACCGGCGTGATGCTGTTCTGCACCGGCTTGCTGGGCGAGGTGCTGACGCGAACGTATTTCGAGAGCCAGGGCCGCCGCATTTATGCGGTACGCGAGATCCG
>JASHSD010000520.1 GCA_030036985.1 Bryobacteraceae bacterium | reverse complement strand
GATTCCGCCGCCGCCCAGCAGCACAGCCGAAATTGCCAAGATACCGATTAAACGGCGACCATTTCGGCGAGACGTTCCTTCTTCCACAATTCAATGTAGCCCGAAAGATCGCGCATCATGTCGCGGAAGCCCTGGATCGTCAGCGACTGCGCGCCGTCGCTCACCGCCTTCTCCGGGCAGGGATGCACTTCGACGATCATGCCGTCGGCCCCGATCGCCACCGCGGCCTTCGCCAGCGCCGGCACAAGACTGCGTTTGCCGGTGGCGTGGCTGGGATCGACAATCACCGGCAGATGCGTCATTTCGTTCAGCACCGGCACGGCCGTGATGTCGCACGTATTGCGCGTGGCCGTTTCGAACGTGCGGATGCCGCGTTCGCAAAGCATGACCTGCGAATTCCCGTGCGCCACCACGTATTCCGCCGACATCAGAAGTTCCTTGATGGTCGAACTGAGCCCGCGCTTCAGCAGCACCGGCCGCCCGCATCGCCCCAGCGCCTTGAGCAGCGCGAAATTCTGCATGTTGCGCGCGCCGATCTGCATCACATCGGCGTAATCGGCCACCAGATCGACATCGCGATCGCTCATCACTTCGGTGATCACCGCAAGCCCCGTGGCTTCCCGAGCCTTCGCCAGCAGCTTGAGGCCGGCTTCCTCCATGCCCTGAAAATCGTAAGGCGAAGTGCGCGGCTTGAAGGCGCCGCCGCGCAGAAGTTTGGCGCCGGCCGCGGCAACAGCCTCCGCCGTCTCCATGATCTGCTGTTCGCTCTCGACGGAGCAGGGCCCGGCCATGGTGACAAACTCGTCGCCGCCGATCTCCGCCGCGCCGACGCGGATCGTCGTGCGTTCTTTGCGAAACTCTCTGCTGACGAACTTATAGGGCGCTGAAATACGCACGGCCTTCTCGACGCCCGGAGTCGCTTCCAGCGATTCGAGACAAGCCTCCACATCTCCGCCGACGCCGACGACGCCGATCACAACTCGTTCCTCCCCTTCGATGGAATGCACGCGAAAACCGAACTCCCGTATCCGTTCCGTGACGTGTTCAACTTCCCGCTTTGTAGCGCCGGGGCGCATTGAAATGATCATTTCCAACCTTCTATAAAATAAAAAACCCACTCTTGCGAGTGGGTTGGTAAAACCTGAAATCAGATCGGACCAACGCCACTAAGGAGTGGGGCTCCAAAATCGAAATCCAAAATAGCCGAGCTGCGCGCCTGTCATGAAAAAACTACTATATCACCGAGTCCCGCTTTTGCAAATGGTGAATGTGGGGGAAGCCGAGCGTACCGGAATACGCCGTGCCGATCCGCGACGTACCGAGCCGCAACCGTGCTGAGCCGAGCGCGTAAGGGAGCGGTGCGGGTTGACCCTGAAGCACGGGAATGAGGTACTTCATCACCTTCGCGCCCAACGGACCTTCACCGCAGGGGGCAATCGCGGCATGAAAACCGGCGGAGCTCTGTAATATTACAATGGAGATGGTGACGAAGCTCCGGCGATGGCGCGAACAAAATAACTTCACCCAGGTTGAGGCTGCCCGTCTGCTCGGTGTGTCGCAGCCTTACCTGTCGCTCCTTGAAAACGGCGCTCGACCGTTGAGGCGTGGGTTGCGGGATCGGCTCAACGTCGTGCTCAGCGTCGTTCGTCCCGACGTGGGAACAGGCTATACGACAGATGATCGACTCAGAACGCAATTAAGCGCCCTTGGTTACCCCGGATTCGCACACGTCCAGCCGGCGCGGCCTGCTCCCGAGCCGGCGGTAGTGCTCCTCGACGCCCTTTCTCAGCCCACCGTTGACGCCCGCGTCGCCGAGGCGTTGCCATGGCTCGCCCGCGAATATGCCCGCACGATCGACTGGTCCTGGCTGGTGCGGCAGGCGAAACTGCGGAATCTGCAAAACCGGTTGGGGTTCCTGATCCAGCTCGTGAATGCCACAGGCGCCGGCGGACCGGCGACCAAGGACGCACGGGACGCGCTGGAGAAGGCGCGTCTGCTTGCCGAGAGCACCTTCTGCTGGGATTCGATGCCTGGCCCAACCCGAAAATGGATGCGCGAGCGCCGATCGCCGGAAGCCGAGCACTGGAATGTAGTGAGTCTGATGCGATCGGAAGGTTCGAATGATGGCAGCAAATCCGCCGGGTGAAACGCCCGCCGAACCCTGGCAGTCGTTTCTCGCAGGGACGAAAATATTTTGAGGAGGGCATCCGCATGAATCTTTCACGAGAGTCGCGAATCATCTCAGGAATCCTGCTCCTCACGATACCGAGCATCCAATACGGCGGCACTTACCTTCTGCATCTGCTGACGAGCCAGGACCGCGCCTACGTCGGAAATCCGCTTCGCCAGGGCATGTTTCGGGCGGGTCACGCGCATGCGGGCGTGCTGGTTATCCTGTCGCTCCTTTGTCAGGTATTGGCGGATGCCGCGCTCCCCGCCCCCGGCGGGGCCGTGTGGATCGCCCGGCTTGGGACGCCGATCGCCGCTGTGCTCATCCCTGTCGGATTCTTCCTGAGCGTAGCTTCCCCATCGGCAACCGCTCCGAACGGCTGGATCGCATCGCTGTGGCTTGGCGTCATCTCGCTCGCATCGTCCGTTCTTTCACTTGGTGTGTTACTGATCCGATCGGGTCTTCGCTGAGAGATCGGGTCGGGGGGCGGCCGGAGACTTACAATACGTGAGTTTCCGATCACGGCCGCGGGAGTCCATTACCGGGACGTGATATTCAGGCCGGCGCTTCGCCAACAACAGCGCTTACCTTGGTTCAGAAGAGATTCGCCGGTATGACGGCCAGACTACGCTGTGTAGAGACAACGGCTCTTGCGTGGGCAGGCCAAGAGCGCATAGACGCCGGATCTAAACGCCGCAAGGCGCTTCGCCTATGGCTGTGAAGCGTGTGATCAAAAGGTGTGTATATCGTCCCGATGGGATTCGCAAACGCCTTCCTGATCGAGGGCGGCGACGAGTTGACGCTGATCGACGCCGGTTTCCCGAACAAGGCGGCGGCCGTCTTCGGGGCGATCCGCGGGCTTGGGAGGTCGCCGGGCCAGCTCAAGCACCTGATTTTTACTCATGGCCACCC
>JASHSD010000519.1 GCA_030036985.1 Bryobacteraceae bacterium | reverse complement strand
GACTTGCTTCTGAACGCCGGCGAGCGTGGCTCCGTCAATCGCTGGTCGAGCAGTCTGGCGGCGCGCTGGCTGTGTATGCGGCGCGGCCAGCAAGCCCCCAAGGGCATCGCCGAGTTGGCTACGGAGGCGCTGAACGAGCTAAAGATGGTGCGAACGGGAGCGCTCCAGATCGAGGACATCGGCACGCGCACGAGCGGGTGGCCGTTCATCACGAACGTGACCCTGGACATCGGCTATGATTACCGCAAGCTGCGCGTCGAGGAAACCATGTCCGAGATGACGCCCACGCAATACCCGCAGGCGGTTGACTGGAACAGCGCCCTCTGGGTTGAGTTATAAATAGTCTCAATATCTCAAATAGGTGAGTCATGGCAACGTCCCCATCGAGCAGTTCCGGAGCAGCGGGGCAACTGTTTTCCATCTGGTTGTTGACGGCCACGGGCCGCGTCCGCGTGGCTAAGGTAGACGTGCCCTGGCCGCTGCCGGCCATTTTGCAATATCAGGGCAACTACTACGCCTATTCCGGTACGATTTCGTCGGGATACGTGCAGGCCACGCCTTACGTGCCGGCGACGGACTTGGGAGCACCGCAGCTGTCGGTGCTTGCCTTCCCGCAATACTAAGAGTACACTGAAATTGTCAAGTGTCTGTTCGTATCCGTGCATCGTGGGGGAGCCGGGGTGTGTGCCCCGGCTCTTTTTTCTTGACGCCATCCCCGCCATCTCTATAGAATCGCCAATGAACGCAGGATAGGGAGCGTACAACTCCCCATCCTCTTTCTCCCGGAGACGCCGGTGGCTATCACTTATGCCAACATCTTGCCGTCGCCGCCCAAGAACGGGATGCCCTACGCCACGTCTGTCACCGTGCCCACGGTTGAGGCCGATCTGTACAACCAGTCGCCTGCCGTCCCGGTCGGCGCTTCTCCGGTGCCTCTGATCTATCACCAAGCCATTTCCGCCGACCTGGTGCTCGTCCTGGTAGGCGCGACGGGGCCGACGTTCGTGGTCTTGCAGACGGACATGGGCGACGGCGTCTACGTCGATCTGGCCTGGATTCGCACGTTGGCCACGAGCGGCACGCTGACCTACTCGCTGGCAGCCGGCGTGGGCGGGGCGAATGGTTTTCAGCAGACGCGCGCTCTGGGCACGGACCCGCTGGCCAGCGGCAGCAACCAGATGCCCCTGGGATCGAGGCTCCGCTTCACGGGGCAGACCGTCACGGCCAACACGGTGACGGCTACTATCAGGTACAAATTATTACCCCTGCGCTGATGAGGTAGTCATGGCGCAAATCTATGGCGGTCCTTTCGACGGCGACGTGATCCCCCCCTGGTGGACTGACTTCTACGTCGTCTGCTACCTTAACAGGAAGTCCAGCACGATGGTCGAGTACCTCCGCGACGAGAAGGGCAACTACCGCTTTCATCGCTACATGGTGGACGAGCAGGCTAGGAAGGCTACCAAAGGAGAAAAGTAATGCCTCTCAAAGGCGGGAAATCACAGGTGTCCCAGAACATCGCTGAGATGATGCGATCCTATAAAAAGACGGGCAAGATCGGCAATACTACGCCCAAAAACAAGGCGCACGCGGCCAAGATCGCCGCGGCGGCCGCCTACAAGAAGGCCGGCGAGAAATAATATGGCGCGCATTCAGACGATCACGGTGAAGGGGACCAAGCAGGACGTACTGCAATTCCTGCGCGGCTTGCCGGCGCTCTTGAGCGGTCGGCAGCAGTCTTTCCCGCCGGCCATTCGCGCCGCGATGGTGGCGGTCGGCCTGTCCGGCTTCGGCATCGTCTCGGCGGCTTTTCAGGTCAAGGCCAACGGCATGACGGACGCCACGGGACTGCGCTGGCAGCGGCTTTCTCCGTATACGATCAAGAAAAAGAAGCAATCGGCCCCGGCCAACGCGTATCAAATCCTCCGCGAATTTGACTATCTCCGCGATTCCCTTTCCCCGCTCGTGAAGCCGGGGAACGCCACCTCCGCTATCCCACATCGGACCTATCAAGTCTTTCGCGTGAGGCCGGGGCAGGTTATAATCGGCACGGATCGACCCCATGCCGCCGAACACCACAAGGGCAACCCGGCAGCGCGTCTGCCGCAAAGACGGCTATGGCCGCCCGTGATTTCCTGGGCGCCTCGGTGGATGGAGACGTTGGTGGTCGATCTTCGCGGCGGCGTGATACGGGCGATCATCTCTCTTTTGCGAGGACAAAAATGAGCGAGCGATGGATGGGGTTGGCTGTTACGCTGGAAGAGGAAGAAGAGATATACAAAATTCGGAATGAGTTGATTTGGGATATTTTGCGGAAGAAAGTTTCAGTTCAATCAGGACGAGAATTCTTGGACTTTATAGATCGCCTGAATCTAAACATTAAGAAGGAAGAGAAGCGATGAGCGAGGGCAACGGGCATGGGGACGCGATGCAGATCATCAAGGTCGGCAAGCGCGGGATGCGGAAGTTTCAGTACGACGAGGAGCCGGAAGTTCTACTGGACATCGTTCACGTCTCCAACCAGTGGGCGATAATTGACGAAGGGTATCGGGACGAGAAAGGTCAGGTTCCACGCGCTCGCTGGAACGAGTACGCCGATGCTCAGGTCAAGTTTGCCGAGGACTGTCTGGGCGTGAAGGACA
>JASHSD010000518.1 GCA_030036985.1 Bryobacteraceae bacterium | reverse complement strand
GGCGAATCGCCTCAACGGTGAATCGCAGCGCCGCGAGTCCCCGCAGCGCGCCCAGCTGCGCCAGCGAGCGGTCGAGCGATCCCGGCGGATGGTCCACACGCCCCAACGGCGCAAACTCCAGGCCTTCGCGCAGGGCGCGCGCGCGCACGTCTTCCATCTGCAGCAGCGTAACCCGATGCCCCCGGGCAATCAGTTCGCGCCCTAAAGCGCCAAATGGATGGATATGGCCCGAGACCGGCGGAGTTACGATGCCGTAATGCATATCAGTGCCACCACAGGCTAAAGCCGAATGGCGCTTAAATTTGCTTGTGGGGTCAGGCTTTCAGCCTGCCGCCGGGCTTTTGCCCGGCGTCCGCGAACAACGCCGATTGTTCGATCAGCCCGATGGGGCCGATTTGTCTGAACCAAGGCCGGCCGGAAGGCCGGCCGCAGCGCCGAAGCGCTGCCCCACAACATGAGATCCGAAAATTTAAGCGCCATTGGGCTGAAGCCTGTGCTGCCATTCGCTGCGTTCGCAGCGCGGCCGCGCGAGGACAGTTTCCACCACATCCGCGGCTCTATCCGCGCCGCCGGCGGAGCGGGCGGACTCGCGAATGCGTTGCGCCTTTTGCCGAAAAGACGGATCGTCGAGCACCCGACGGATGGATGCGACGAGCCGTTCCGTCGTCAGCGCTTTCGGTGGAATCACCTCGCCCGTTCCCGACCACGCGATGCGCGCGGCGGTAGCCGGCTGATCGTGAGTCAATGGAACGGCGACCATCGGTACGCCGAAGAGAAGGGACTGCATCACGGTATTCAGTCCCGCATGGGTGATGGTCAGCGATGCCCGCGCCAGCAGCTCCAGTTGCGGCGCGTACTGCACCACAATGGGCGATCCGGCCAATGCGCGCAAAGTACGGGGCTCGTTTCTCCCGGCTGCGATCACCACCTGCAGATCGAGGCCTGCGCAGGCCCGCGCGATGATCCGGAAATATTCGCTGGCCGGATCCTGTAGCGTTCCCAATGAAACATAGACCAGCGGCTTGCCGTTCAGACTCTCATAAGGAAACGGAATACGCCGTCCGTAACCATCCACGATCGGCCCTACATAGTGAAGACAGGAAGGAGCGCCCCGCCGGGGAAAATCGAAATCCGGAGTCAGTTGGCAGATCTGGGCGTCGCGTGAAAACGTATCGTCGGGTTGCCGAATCGGCTGAAGCCCCCATCCGCGGCGATGCCGGTTCAGCGTGCGGTTGATGGGCGCGATCAGACGGTCGGCCACGAACGTTCCCGCGCGATTACGCGCGCGCGCCAGAGGCGTGTCGCGATAAGACCAGCCGAAGAACGGCGGAGGAATGGCGGGCTCCCGGTTCAGCGGCAGGCCGGGGCAAACACTGACGAACGGCAGCTTCATGCGTTCGGCTACGCAAGCGGCGGCGGGTTCGTTCTGGTCGGCCAGAACCAGATCGACCTTCTCGCGCCGCAGCGCCTCCGGAAGTTCCCGGCAAAACAGGTCTGACAGGCGGCGCGAGCAGCGAACGGCGAAGCGCACGGAAGCGAAGCCCTTCATGTGCGCCATGGAACGGATGGCGTCGGCCAGCGCGGACGATTCCAGGTCGCCGACGGGGTGAAAGCCGAGGCCTTCGTTCGCGGCCGTTTCTTTAAGGGCCGGTATGTGAAACAGCGTCACGCGGTGTCCGCGGTGACTCAGCAGGCGTCCCATGACCGCCAGCGGATTGAGATGTCCGGTTGTCGGCGGACAAACAATAGCGAGATGAGCCAGAGTCTTATCCTTTCTTCCGCAGGCCTCTGCGGCAGAGGGCGGTCAGCGAATGCACGAGACCCTTGCTGCGAACCCGGTAGATTCCGGCTTCGGGCGGCAGTTCAGTGGTCAACCGACGGTAGGCCTCGCCCAGGTTGTGATAAGGAATGCCGGGGAAATAATGGTGCAGCCCGTGGAACCGCAGTCCCACCGGCGCCCAGAGTACGACCCATCTTATGCCGGGCGTATCGATGGAATCCAGTAACTGCTCTTCGCGTCCTATGGGATCGCCTTCGCTCTCATAAGCGTGCGCTCCCAGCGTTCTCAGAGAATTTACAAGACTGATCGAGGCGGATACAACATACCATAAGACAAAGAATCTTATCGGGACAGCTATCGCGAGCGCGGCCCATAAGATCAGAATGCCGATGGTCTGCCTGCGAATCATACGGCGCGTTTCCGGCGTGACCTCGCGCCGGTAACGCACGTTCATGCTGAGCGAGGAGAAATGCGCGATCAGCCATCGCTCCAGCGGCGGTACAAGAAACGCGACCGGTCCCAGAACCAGAAAACGCACGGCCAGCGCGATCGGAATCAGCAGACTCTGCACCGCGAAAGCGGCGGTCATGCGCACCGAACGCGAAAACGGAAGATACTCGGGATCGCTCTCGGTACCATACGTACTCAAACGGTGATGACTCGAATGTACCCCGACATACATGCAGGAGGGCAGCAGCAGCGGAAAGCCCGTGGTCAGGTTCCAGATCGGCTCGAATCCCGGCAGAGTGCGCCGCGATTGATGACTGATCTCATGGATGAAACAGAGCGCGCGATAAAGGGCCGCAATCGCCGGCACGGCGAACGGGACGGCCAGCCGGAGTGGCAGTACCAGCGCCGCGGCAAACGCGCCCCAACCGATTGCGGAAGAAACGAGCAGATCCGCCCAGTAAATAGCGGGTCGGGCGCGATTCAGGTCTCGCACCAGATCGTTCGCCTGCGCGGCGATGTCGAGAGTCGCGGTCTTCATACGCGCGGCACATACCTCCCCGGAGCCAAAATATCGCCCGGATCCAACGCCGCGCGAATGTTTCGCAGAAGCCTGCCGTAAGCGCTGTCCGCCGCCGGCGCGGGAAGCGCCGGAGTGGCCAGACGATACGAGTAA
>JASHSD010000517.1 GCA_030036985.1 Bryobacteraceae bacterium | reverse complement strand
CGGAATCGCCGCGAGGAAAACCAGACCGGGAAGAAGCGCAATCAATCGTTTTCTCACTTCCCCGCCCTCGGCTTCAGCAGCAGCTTCTGCACTCGCCACGATTCGATCTCGGCCACGAAAATCTCGTTCGGGTTGCGGCAATCCATCATGTGCACCACCTGAAATCCGCCCGGCAGCTTGCCCGCATGGCCGAATTTGCCGAGGATCGTGCCGTCAAGCTCCATTTTGTAGATCTCGCCGGTGGTGTCCCATGTTCCCGGCGCGTTGCCGTTCGGATTGGAATTCGACGTAAACAGGTATTGGTGCGGGCCAGGCGAAACGCAGGTGGTCCAGGAATCGCCGATATTGTCGTAGCTGGCTTTGAATTTCAGATTGTTGTCGAATACCTGCAGCCGGTGATTTGAGCGGTCGGCCACATAGACGTTCCCCTGCGCATCGGCCGAGATGCCGTGAGGCAGGTTCAGCTGATCGGGACCGTTCCCGGCTTTTTCGCTGCCCACCTGGGCCAGGAACCTGCCGTTCTTGTCGTACTTGACCACGCGATTGTTGATGTATCCGTCGGAGACGAAAATGTCGCCCTGCGCATCCCAAGTCACGTCGGTCGGCCTGCCGAAGGTGTATTTGCCGGCGGGTGGCGCGGGCGCGAAGGTGGTCGCGAGCATTCCGGCGACAACCTCGGGACGATGCCCGAGCACCATCACCACGCGGCCGGCGGGATTGAACTTGATCACCATATTCGTGCCCTCGTCGACGGCCCAGATGTTGTCTTCGGCATCCACACGCACCGAATGCGCAAACTCGAAGCCGTAGTTGCCCTCGCCGATTTCGCGCACGTAGTTGCCGTTGCGATCGAACTCGAACAGGCGCGTATTGGCGCTGCGCGTGAAGACGAAGAAATGCCCCTTCGAGTTCGTGGCCACGCCCATGGCTTCGCCGAGATAGAGATTGGGCGGAAGCTTGATCAGGTTGGGAACCGTCTCGTAGGGGATCTCGGGAACGTTCTGCGCTTTGGCTTTCTCCGCGCGGGCGGTGTCCGCGCCGAAGCAGGCAAGGACGCAACACAGGGCCAGGAATCGTATCATCATCGCCTCTATCGTCCCCTCTTGGGAGGTACCAATTTATCACCTGTGCCGGGTACTATAGCGGGATGCGGCTCGTTTTCCTGCTTGCTCTGCCGCTGGTCTGCCATGCCCAGCTCATCCCTGTCGGAATGCCGATTCCGAAGGGACCCAACCCGCCCGTCGTTTTTCTGGACGGCTATCAATTCGGCTGTACCAGCGGCCCCACCAGTTTCGCTTCGACGTTCGGCATCGCGGATCAGGTTCTGCAATCGGCCAACATCGCCAGCGTTTTTTTCGATAACTGCACCGTCCAGAGTTCTTCTGAACCGAGCATCGAGGCCCTCGGGATGGCTTTCGGGCAGTTCCTGGCCGGTCTGAAGTACGCCGACGGGTCCGCGGTGACTCAGGTGGATGTGGTGGCGCACAGCATGGGCGGGCTGATCGTCCGCAGCTATCTCGCGGGCAAGCAGGATGTCAGCCCGGCGGTATTCGATCCGCCCGCCACGGTTCCCATCCGCAACGCAATTTTTCTGGCTACGCCGAACTTCGGCAGCGCGGTCGCGAGCCTGCTCGGCGACGATATCCAGACGAACGAGATGGCGCTCGGCAGTCAGTTTCTTTTCGATCTCAGCACGTGGAACAACAACAACGACGACCTGCGCGGCGTAAATGCGCTCGCGGTCGCGGGCGACGGCGGCACGGGAAACGAATCGGGCATTCCGGGCTTCGACGACGGCGTGGTGACGTTGACGAGCGCGTCCATCGGCTTTGCCCACACGGGGCGCACGCGCGTGGTTCCCTACTGCCACATTGTCGATTCGCTGCTGGTCGCGGTGAATTATTGCGCCAACGGCACGCCGGGGATCGCAGATATCACCAGCTCGAGCGATATCGTGGGTCAGATCATCGTTTCTTTCCTGACGGGCACGACATATTGGCAGAGCCTGGGCACGGCGGTCGAAGCGAATCCGCCGGGTTCGACGTACGCGGGGATCTACGTCGAAGCCCAGGATATGAACGGAAACGAGCAGAGCATTACAAGCGCGAAGATCGGCGCCCAATCCTATACCGGGCCCACGTTGAGCGTGAATGCCGTGGCGTATGCGGAAGCGGTTCTCGTCGCGGCAGATGCCGTAACGGTGACGGCGGGATCGGCGACGCTGAGCCAGAACCTGTCGCTGCAGCCCGCGAGGGGCAATTCCATCATCGTGAAACCCGGACCGTCGGTGACCGGCGCCGTGACCGCGGGCAGTTCGATCTTTCCTTACGATGTCGCGCCTGCCGGATATGTCGCGGTTTACGGCTCGAATCTCACCACGCTTATGCAGCCGGAGTCCGCCGGCGTTCCGTATCCCACGCAAGTCGGCGACGTGCAGGCGCTGGTGAACGGCACGCCCGCGCAGGTTCAGTTCGTCAGCTCCGGACAGCTGAACATCGTCTACCCGAATCTCTCGCCCGGCCTGTCGCAACTCACCATCACCAGCAATGCGGGCAAGCAGACGCTCAACGTCATGGTGGCCGCGGCCGTCCCGAGCATCTTTACGCTCGATGGCACGAATAACGGACCCGCGGCCGCGCGCATCGGGGATCTGACAGGCGATCCCGTGGTCGGAGAACCCTCGCCGCTGCTGGCCGGCGATACGGTCGAACTGTATATCACCGGGCTGGGGGAGACCGTCTTCGACCCTGCGACCGGTCTGACTAACGCCATTCTCCAGCCCACGGTGACCGTTGGCGGGCAGAAGTGCGCGATCACGTTCGCGGGCCTCGTTCCCGGTTTTACGGGCTTCGACCAGATCGATTGCGTGATCCCGAGCGGGGTCACCGGCACGGCGGTTCCGGTTGTCGTGACCTCGAACGGCTGGGCGTCGAACGCGGCCACACTGGACGTACAATGAATCCGTGAACACGGCCTTTCTGGCCGATCCCATCGCGAAGGAACACGACCCCGGGCCGGGACATCCCGAGCAGCCCGCGCGCTGGGACGCCGCGATTCGGGGGCTTGGCGAACACGCGCTCACACATGTTGCGCCGCGGTCCGCTGTCGAAGGCGAACTGACGCTCTGCCATACGCCGGCGTATATCGCGACCGCGCGGCGCGACGTTCTGAGCCGCACGCGTTCGCTGAGCACCGGCGATACCGATATCTGTCCGCGCTCGTTCGATGTGGCTCTGCGCGCGGTGGGGACGTGCCTCAACGCCGTCGATCTGGTGCTGGAGGGGAAGGCCGATAACGCCTTCTGCATCGTGCGTCCGCCGGGCCATCACGCCTCGGCCGATCGCGGGATGGGGTTTTGTCTGTTCAACAACATCGCCATCGCCGCGCGCTATGCGCAGCGCAAGTACGGCGTCGAGCGCGCCGCCATCGCCGATTGGGACGTGCATCACGGCAACGGCACGCAGGACATCTTCTATGCCGACGGCTCCGTTTTTTTCTTCAGCACGCATCAATCGCCGTGGTATCCGGGCACCGGCGCCGCGAGCGAGACAGGAGAGGGCGCGGGCAAAGGATGCACGCTCAACTGCCCGTTTCCTTCGGGATCCGGAAGAGAGCAAATCCTCGGCGCGTTTCGGGATCGGTTCGCGCCGAAGATGGATGAGTTCCGTCCCGATCTTCTGCTGATCTCCGCTGGTTTCGATTCGCGGCGCGGCGATCCGCTGGGCCAGTTCGTTCTGACCGACACCGATTTCGCCGACCTCACTACCATGGTGCGTGAGATCGCCGACAAATATGCGAAGGGTCGAGTCGTTTCGGTTCTGGAAGGCGGTTACAACCTCGATGGTCTCTCCAAAGCTGTGAGCGCCCATACGCGCTCGCTTTTGGCGTGATTTGTGCAAAGCACGGGCGCTGGAGGTTCCATTCTATGAACTGGGACAGAATCGAAGGGAACTGGAAACAGTTCGCCGGTCAGGCGCGCCAGAAATGGGGCAAGCTGACCGATAGCGATTGGCATGTCGTCGCCGGGAGAAAAGACGAGCTCGTGGGCCGGATTCAGGAGCGCTATGGCATAGCCAAAGACGAAGCCCGTATGGAAGCCGACGAATGGGCGAAGAGCCTCAAGGAAGAGGAGAAGATGGAGCACACCCGCCGGGCAGGCCACTGAAGCAACTGATTCCCGCGATGCCCGCCGCGCCCGCCTCGATACAGAGACGGGTGTTGGCGGGGGTGATTCCACCCAAGGCGAGAATCGGTATTGATGTCGCCCGGCTGAGAGTTGTAATGGCCTCGGGCCCCAATGCCGGTCTCGCTTTTTTCTTCGATAGCGGCGCGAATACCGGCGCGAGGATAATGAAATCCGCACCCTTGGCGTGATCGGCTTGTGCGGGATCGTGGAGAGCGACACTGACGAGAAAACCGGGGCGCGCAAAAAGTTCCGGCGCCACGGAGGCGTCCTTCAGATGTACGCCGTGAGCGCCGCACGCGATGGCGACGTCGGCGCGGTCGTTGATCAGAATTTTCGTACCATGCGGATTCGAAAGACGCAGCACCGCGCGTGCGATTTCGGCCAGTTGCCGCGGAGTTAGTTCGGGTTCGCGGATCTGCACCAGTTCGACGCCCTCAGCGATCCATGCGGCGAGATGGGAGGTCCATTCGGCGCGGTTTTTCGCGGCGGAGCCGTCAGTGATGAGGCAGCGCAGCATCAGGTAATCGCTCCCTCGCGGTCGCGGCTCGGAAGGTTGTCGCCGTGTGCGCAAGATCGTCGGGAGCGCGCAGGATCGTCGCCGGGCGCGCAGGATCGTCGCCGGGCGCGGAAGGTCGTCGAACACCAAAAACCAATTCCGAGCCGCGCGCGTAAGCAAGCGGTTTATCCGTGAAGCCGACCGGTGTCGCCATTTTTTTTGGCGTGGCTGTGCATGGTAAACAAATCCATATCCGCGAAAAGCACGGCGATGGCCCCGCCCACGGCGATCGGGAGCGTCAGGAAAATAAACATGATTTCCGCAAACGCTTGGGCGTTCGGTTGCTCGACGAACAGGAACTTGAACGCGAAGACGACGGCGGCCTGATAGGTGCCCATGTTTGCAGGCGCACTCGGAAACAGAGTCCCGCCCGCCTTCACCACCAACAGAAATCCCGCCGCGCTAAGACCCAGATCGAATCGGTCGGCTTTAGTCAGCGCCCAGACCGCCAGCGCCTGCGCAATCCAGTAAAGACTGCCGATCGCCATTGCGCGCTTCAATTCGCGCCAGTTGCCCAGACGGTGAATCTCATCAAGAAGACGGGCGAACCGCATTGCCCAACTTCGGTTCCTGACGAAGTGATGCGCGTGCTGACGGCGGAAAAGAACGAACAGCGTGAGCCCGGCGGCGCCAACAACTAACGTCCCCAACAGCCACATCCCATCCCGCACCTCGGTATGCGTGGCGATCTGCAGGGTCACCGCGAGATAGAGAACCACGATCCAAAGGCCGTCCATGAGGCGCAGGATGATGTCCGACGTGATCGCGAGAGAGACCGGAACCTCGCTTTCGTAAGACAGAAGGAAACAGCGGATCAGCTCTCCGGCCTTCGCGGGCAGGATGTCATTGCCGAGCACGCCCACGAACACCCCTTGGAGACACAGCCCGAACGAGGGCGACCCGACCGGCCGCAGCAGCACTTTCCATCGCCATGCATCGACGAAATAAACGGCGACTTCGAAGGCGATGGCGATCACCACCCAGTGCCATTCCAGGGTCTTCAGGTGTTCCGAAAGCTGCGCCCACGGGAAACGCCAGAATACCCAGAGCAGGGACGCTCCGGAGATTCCATAGCCGAAAATCGGAACCAGCCACTGCGGGAGTTTACGCGGCTTCGGCGGCGCTTCAACGCTGTCCATGGTGCGCATTCCGGGGCGGCTGACAACCTCATGATAGCGCTCAAACAAAATGATGAACCGGCGCGATGCGGCGTGAAAGTACGTGATTTCGCGTAGCGCCGGCGGGTGCGCGCAATCTGGTAGTGGCGGTTCGCGTCACGAGCGTCGGGATGAGTCCCGACGCAAGACGCGACTAAAGTCGCGTGTCCAACAAGACGCGGCTAAAGTTGCCTGTCCAACAAGACGCAGCTAAAGTTGCCTGTCCAGTTGCGCTTCGCGTCAGGAGCGCATGTTCCGGATCAGCTTGTGCGCGGACCAACTCACTGAAACGAAGAAAAACGCGAAGCTGATCAGGACCACTGTAAGCTGACGCCTGGGCGGCAGTGTGCGCGCGACGTCTCCCAGGTTCGGATTCACACTCGCGCTCACCTCGAGCGAAACTGTGGCCGGTGGGGCGTTCTTTGCGTTGACCACCACCACCGCGTACTGACCGGGCGTCTCGACAATGCGACGGAAATCGCCGCGCCGGCCCGCGGGTGTCACGGCGAGCGTATCGTGATCGCGGCCGCGATCCAACAGGCGGAATTGATCCAGAGGCAGCAGTTCCACATGGACGCTCGGATTCCCCTGGATGACTTCATACCTGCAATCGACCTCGGCCGGGGTCTGCCGCACGGAGATTTTCATCCAACGGAAATCGTCGGCCGCCAGATGAAGAACCCGGCCACTATCGGCAGGCGGGCCGTCCTGCGCCGCGAGACCGGCGGCCGTGAGCAGAATCCCGGCGGCAATTCGCAAAAGCATCGTGTATATATCAATCTTCCCAAAGAAAAGACGGGAGCTGAAATTCAGGTGAAGGTTAAGCTGGAAGCAGAGGCATGTCCCGCATCATCTTTCGCGTTCTGATTGCCGCCACGCTGGCGGTCATGCTGATCGGGCGATTTTCGCACGGCCGCCTGCCTTTTGTGGTCTTCCCGCCGTTTTACTACTGGTTCCTGATTTCGGTTTTCGTCTTCGTCGCGTTCGGACTGGTCTCGGCCTGGCATGCCTGGCGCGAACCCCACAACCGCCGCGCGTATCTCACGGACGTGGTGCTGGCCGCGGCCTGGATTCCTTACTGGTTTTCCAATTTGCGCTGAATGCGGTTGGCGGTCAGTTGGCGTCGGGTCTTTCCACATGATCGACGACCATTGACGCGACCTCGAATGCCGGGCACGCCTGGCCGGCGGCCAGCGGCGCGCAGGCACACGCGTATTATTCCACCGGAACGTTTTCGCTCTCCAGACCAGGCGGATTGCCAGAGGGACTTGCAAAATTCGACAATGGCTCCGAAAGGCGGCAAGCTGCGGAAGTGCGGTTGCCGTGTTTCCTTGCACTTGCGGAAGCTGCTCCCCTCCGAATCGCCCGCAGACTTGCAAAATTCCGAATTTTGCAAGTCCCTCTGGCAATCCGCCGCAGGTTAACAACCGGTTAACAACCTCCCCTACAACCGAAGAGATTACCGAAGAAGTTACCGAAGAAATTTTCGGGGCGCCCCAAAGCAGTTGGTTACCCGGGCCGAATCCGGGAGCGCCGATTACGGGGAGCGCCTGCCGCCCATGTTTGAAGCATTCACCGCGACCAGAGCCTCGAGGACTGTACGGCTTAGCGACCGGATCGGGTCATGGGTTCCGACCTGGTTCTCGATTGGAGGCTACAACAGCCCTCGGGGAAAAAAGGACAGCGAGGACCCAGGTCGGCTTATAACTTGTTGATCGGGCGTGCGAAATTTATTTTTCGGGTCTGTGAACCCATTTCGTCGCCGGCCTTTCTTCCACCCTGATCGTGGCGCCGCCGACTGCGATCGTTCGCTTCGGCGCGAATCCCGAAGCCTGAAGTTTGTCCAGCGCGGAGTTCACCTGGGCGGGGTCCATGGTGAAGTTCGAAATGAAGGCGACCTTTGCCCGATTCGTGGCGTCCTCACAGGCGTCGGCGGTCAGGCTCGGCACAAACACGCTGTAGAGATAAATCACTCCCGGGTCAGTCGCCGAGTGGATGCAGTAACCCTGCCGCGCGGCTTCCGCCAGGGCGATGGCGCCGGCGCGCCAGTTTTCCTTCGGGTGAATCTGGTAGCTCACCTCGCCTCCCACGGCGGCGACTGCGAAGACCGTCAAAGCCACGACTGCGAAGAAACGGCTCTTACGCCACCATGCATGGAAGCCCAGTGCGGCGAGAATCGCCAATGGGGGGATGGCGTACAAAATCTGCCGCGCGGCGAAAAAATAATTCTGCGCCGAATCTTCGATCACAGGTCCGGCGATGGCGA
>JASHSD010000516.1 GCA_030036985.1 Bryobacteraceae bacterium | reverse complement strand
GATTTCCGCCGACGCCGCGGTTAAAAAGGCGGAAATCGAAGTGGATCGCGGACGCGATCTGCTGGAGGACGATCTCAAGGTCCCGGCCGATCCGCCGCCGAACGGGGCGGACGAGGTTCAGGACAACGTTCCGATCATCGCGCCGGCGGACGGATACGTTCTGGAGAAGAACGTGACGCCGGGGAAGACCGTGGATTTGGCCTCGGTGACCTTCGTGATCGGCGATCTTTCGCGCGTATGGATGCTTGCCTCGATCCGTCAGGAAGACTTGGGCAAACTTCGACTGAACCAATCGGCGTCGATCCTGGCGCCGGGTTCGGCAGGCACGCCGATCAAAGGAAGAATAACGAACCTGGGACAGGAGTTCGATCCCGACACGCGTGTCATGCAGGTCCGAATCGAGGTGGCGAATCCAAACGGGATTTTGCGCCCCGAAATGCTGGCCGATGCCGAAATTCCCGTGGGCGCAGGCAAGCCCACGCTGCTCTTGCCGTCGGATTCGGTACAGCAGGTGAACGGTCAGGACGCGGTCTTCGTCCGGATCGCCCCGGGCCGTTTCCAGGTCCGGCCGGTTCGCGTCGGCGAAACGAGGGACGGTGGCACACCGATCCTCGAAGGCGTGAATCCCGGCGATTCGGTCGTGGTTCGCGGCAGCTTCATCCTCAAATCGCAGCTTCTGAGATCCACGCTGGAGGATGAATAGCGGCATGCTGCGAAAAATCATCGATTTCACGCTGGAATACCGCTGGCTGGTTTTGGCCGGCATTCTCGCGTTGCTGGGTGCGGGCGGTTATGCGCTTTATACGATCCCGGTGGAGGCGTTCCCGGATCTGACCAACAATCAGGTCGTCGTGGTGACGGACGCGCCGGGACTGCCCCCGGCTGAAGTAGAGCAACTTGTGACATATCCCATCGAACGAGTTATGCTCGGGTTTCCGAACAAGGAAGAAGTCCGATCGCTGTCGAAGCTTGGGCTGTCGATGGTGACCGTGGTTTTCGACGACTCAGTGGCGATGTATCGCGCGCGCCAGCTGGTCGCCGAGCGTCTGCAGCAGATCTCCGCGTCGCTTCCGCGCGGCATTCGGCCGCAATTGGGATTGCCTGCCACCGCGTTCGGCGAACTTTACCAGTACACGGTTTCCGGGCCGATGAGCGCCATGGATCTGAAGGATCTCCATGAATGGGTCATCAAGCCCCAGTTGCGCACGCTGCCGGGGGTCAGCGAAATCAACGCCTGGGGCGGCCAGACGAAGCAGTATCAAATTGTCGTCGACCCGGCTCTGCTTGAACAATACGGACTGACCCTGCACAACGTGGCGGCGCGCGTCGAGGCAAACAATACCAACTTCGGCGGCGGCTACATCGAACATGCCGCCGAGCAGTACACGCTGCTGGGATCGGGTCGCGCGCTGACCGCCGAGGATTTCGGAAACATCGTCCTGACATCGAAGAAAGGCGTACCGGTGCTGCTGCGCGATGTAGCGGATGTGCGGATCGGCGCGGCGCCGCCCGAAGGCGCCACGCTGCGCAACGGCGAGACCGTCTCCGGAATGGTCATCATGCTGAAAGGCGGAAACGGCAAACAGCTGATCGAGAGAGTGAAGGAAGGATCGCCGCTCTGCGCCTTCCTCACGGGGTGAAGATTGTGCCTTTCTACGATCAGGCGTTCGTGATCGACGGCACTATACACACCGTCGAAAAGAATCTTTTCGAGGGCTTCGTTCTGGTGTCGGTAATTCTGTTTCTGTTTCTCGGCAACCTGAGGGCCGCTCTCATCACCGCGGCCATCATTCCTTTTTCCATGCTGATCAGTTTTCTGGGTATGCGCGTTTTCGGCATCAGCGCGAATCTCATGAGCCTCGGCGCCATCGACTTCGGCATGATCGTCGACGGCGCTGTGGTGATGATGGAAAATTCCGTTCACAGGCTCGAAGAAAGGCGCGGGCGGGAGACGGCGGTCGAATCGGTGCGGCGCGCGGCGCATGAGGTAGTGCGCCCGATGACGTTCGCGGTCGTAATCATTATTTCCGTGTATTTTCCGATCCTGTTTCTTCAGGGCCTCGAAGGGCGCATGTTTCGCCCCATGGCGATTACGGTGTGTACCGCGCTGGCCGGATCCCTGCTCCTCGC
This sequence comes from Bryobacteraceae bacterium, assembly GCA_030036985.1. Taxonomy (GTDB): domain Bacteria; phylum Acidobacteriota; class Terriglobia; order Bryobacterales; family Bryobacteraceae; genus BOG-234. Next base: position 1,993 of record JASHSD010000516.1, on the reverse strand, counting down.
TCTCACGATGGTGCCGATGCTGACGAGCTTCGCCTTTGGCCGGGGCCTTCCGCCCGGCGAGAGGACGCGCACGGCCTGGCTCGAACGCCTTGCCGACGCCTACGCGCGAGTGCTCGGGATTGCTATCCGGCTCCGCATTCTGACGGTCGCGAGTTCGGTCGTCGTGCTGGGCGTGGCGCTCGGGTCGCTCTGGTATATCGGGACGGAGTTCATGCCGAAGCTGGACGAAGGTTCAATATTGATGGAGACGCGCAAGCTTCCGGGAGTATCGCTCACCGAATCGGTCGCCGTCAGCAAAAAAATAGAACAACGGCTGCGCCGGTTCCCCGAGATCGCGGATGTGGTGATCAAGATCGGACGGCCCGACTTCGCCACGGAAGCGATGGGCATCAACGAGGGCGACACTTATCTGCTGCTGAAGCCGATGTCCACGTGGACCCGATTCCATTCGAAAGAAGATTTGATCAAGGCGGTGGACAAAGATCTCGAGGCAACGATACCCGGCGTGGCGTACAGCTTTACGCAGCCGATGGCGATGCGCATAGACGAAACGATTTCAGGCGTGAAGGCGGATCTCGCCGTGAAGATCTTCGGAGACGATTTCCGCACGCTCGACGGCCTCGGACAACAGGTTCTCAAAGCCATATCGGGCGTTCGCGGCGCGGCCGATGCGCAAATGGAGGTTACATCGGGAGTGGCGGAACTGACCATCTCGCCGGACCGCGGCAATCTGGCGCGCTACGGCCTGAACGTGACGGATGTGGAGGAAGCTATCGCCAGCGCAGGCTCGGGCGACATCATTTCCGAAGTCATCGACGGACAGAAGCGGTACACGGTGTCGCTGCGTTTGCCCCAGCGGTATCTTACCGACCCGGATGCCATGCGTGGCATTATGCTGCGCGCGCCCGGCGGCGAACAGGTGTCGCTCGAGCAGGTCGCGCGTGTCGAGGTGCGGCGCGGCCCGGAGTCGATCAATCGCGAGGAAGGGCAGCGCGCATTGTCGTCATGTCCAACGTCAGGGGACGCGACCTGGGAAGCTTCGTGGCGGAAGTGCGGAATCGCATCGGCCGGGAGATCAGTCTGCCTACCGGCTACTTCATCGAATATGGCGGGCAGTTCGAGAATCAGGAACGCGCTACACGGCGGCTGATGCTGATCGTCCCGATCGTGATCGCGCTGATATTTATTCTGCTGTATCTGACCTTCGCCGCCGCGAAGCGGGCATTGCTCGTCATTGGAAATGTGCCCTTTGCACTGGTGGGCGGGATCGGCGCCTTGTGGATTCGCGGGATGAATCTGAATCTCTCGGCGTCGATCGGCTTCATCGCACTGTTCGGGGTGGCGATGCTGAACGGCGTGGTGCTGGTGAGTTCCATCAATGAACTGGTCAAATCGGGAACCAGCGTGAGAGAGGCCGTGATCGCGGGAGCGCGGCGCAGGCTTCGGCCCGTGCTGATGACGGCATGTGTCGCCATGTTCGGTTTTGTGCCGATGGCCATCTCAACCTCAACCGGCGCGGAAGTGCAGCGGCCTTTGGCCAGCGTCGTCATCGGCGGGTTGTTCACATCCACGATGCTCACGTTGTTTCTTCTGCCGGTGCTTTATGGCTGGGTTTTTGCAGGCGCGTCGGTGGCTGCTGAAATGGCGCCGGTCATCGGAAACCGGTGAGTCTCGTATACGGTTTTGTTTAACATGTTGCCAAGGTTTACATGGCGATTCCCGAATAGTTCTATTGCCGGCGGGCTCACTACCGGGGGGACGGACGACATCATCGGCGGCAATTCAGGCTCGCGTGTGAACAATCGAAACGGGGAGACCGTCATCGCTGGTCGCCGGGCCTAGTGTCCCGTCCCACTTAATTATTTACAATTAGAAGGATTCGTGATCCGATGGGGTATGTTCACCCGCGCGGCTGCATTGGATCTCGATCAAGCGCAGATACGACGCCTGGAATCGCTGGTCCGTGCGGGCGGCACACCGCAAAAGACCGCCC
>JASHSD010000041.1 GCA_030036985.1 Bryobacteraceae bacterium | reverse complement strand
GCTTGCCTTGGCGCACCCACAGCCCGGACACCGGAACCCTTCCGGCCACCGCATTCGCACCAGATAATCCCGGCACTCGGCTTCCCGCGAGAATCGGGCTTCAAACTCCGTGATCGTCTGCGGATAATCCTCCATGAACGAAAACACTACATCTTGGGGTCGGCTGAGTCAAGTGGATACCCAGTTTTTATTTTTTGACCGCGGGAAAAGGAATCAAGTGATGATCCCGGATATACGCGCCCATGTCCACGCTAAAAGCTTCGCGCAGCCAGGGAAATACCTGCCGATATTCGTCCTTATAAATAATGCCGCGCTGCGGGCTTCCGGCGAGCCTCGGCTTTATTGAGCGGACGAAAAACAACCCTTACCCGTTTATGTGAAAAATCTACGGCCGCGCCTCGAACACCATATTGAACGGTGTTTCGGTCGCCCGCCGGAACCGCGAAAACCCGCCCTCCGTGACGACCTCGCGCAGACGCGCCTCTCCTGCCTGAGCGCCCAGTCCCAATCCGACTTCCTGCGAAAGTGAAGCGGGTACACAGATCATGGCGGAGGCCGCATAATAAATGCGTCCAATGGGATTCAGATTCTGCGACACATCGTCGTTCGCAAAAGGCTCAACCACCATCCACGTGCCGTCGGGCTTAAGCGATGCCCGCACATGCGACGCCGCGCCCGTCGGATCTCCCATATCATGCAGGCAGTCGAAGAATGCAACAAAATCGTAATCGCGGCCAGGGTACGACTTCGCGGGCGCGACTTCAAACGTCACGCGGTCGGAGACGCCGGCCACCTCAGCCCGCTTTCGTGCCTCTTTTATCGATGCGTCGTGATAATCGAACCCGAAGAACCGGCTGCGCGGATATGCCAGCGCCATCAGAATAGTCGACGCGCCGTGGCCGCAGCCGACGTCGGCGACTTTCGCTCCTTCGCGAAGTTTCGCCTCGACACCCTCAAGCGCGGGAATCCAGCTCGTCGTCAGGTTCGCCAGATAGCCGGGGCGAAAGAAGCGCTCGCAGCCCTCAAACAGTCCTTTTTCATGTTCGTGCCAGCCGAAGCCCCTGCCGGTCCGGAAAACTTCGGTGAGCTTCTCCTCATCCTTTATGCAGGATGCCAGCATGTGATAAAAACCGGGCAGATGAACGGGCGTGTTGTCCAGCGCCAGCGCGAACGCCTGTTCCGGCGAAAGCGAGTACGTCGACGATTCAGGGTGATACTGGATGTAGTTTCCCGCCGCATTGGCATTCAGCCACTCGCGCACATATCGTTCCGCGGTGCCCGTGCGCGCCGCAAGTTCTGCGGGCGTCACAGGCGTACCATCGGCCATTGCTCGATAGAGACCCAGTTTGTCCCCGATCACGATAAGTGCAGCATGCAGCGACGCACCCATATCCTGAACCGCCTGGCCGAGCAAAGCGTTGAGTTTGTCCTGATCTATCGACCTTGAGGTCTGCGCCTGAGCCGACATAAGCTTCGTTCTCCTTCGCGTCTATTCTAGTGAACCCCGCAGCTGTAGTATCACCCCATCCGCGAGCCTGCGTGCTCTTTTTCACTGTTTCGCCCCTGGCTTTCTCCACGGACCGGCTAAAGGTTTCCTGTTCAGACGGAATCGCAGCGGGTTAGTGCTACGTTGGACTGATCTCCCGGAATGCCGTGTCCGGACCGTTTCGCCTTTTACCCTTCGCGTCCGCGCCGCGGGAATAAGCACCTGTCGCAGAATAACCCGTTCAACCACTCCCTTGCGGTCGTGGCTCAGAAGCCCGTTCCGAGCCGCGCGCAAGCAAGCGGTTTTTCGGAAACGGATTGGTTATTCGGTGACACGTCCCAACGAGTTCCTCCGCTGTATTGCGGCGCGGGACAGCGCCCTTTGCGCTCCCCCGAGGGTGCGCGACATGGGAGTGATAGATTCGCAAAAGTAGTGAATATAGGGGAAATGTCGCCCTTGAAACTCCCCGAACGTCCTGACCTGGACCAGCTGAAAAAACAGGCCAAAGAGCTTTTGCGCTCCTGCCAACGCGGCGAGCCGCAGGCTCTGATTCGATTTCGTGCCGCGCTGCCGGCGGCCGCCAACAAGGACGATGCCGCGGTGGCCGCGATGGGGCTGCGGCTCCACGACGCACAATCCTGTTTGGCTCGCGAGTACGGCTTCGATTCGTGGGCGGATCTCAGGACCGAGGTGGGTTGGCGCCGCGCCCGTTTTGATGGGCAGGACAGGCTTCTGTATTGGCTTGCGCTGGTATATGGCGGCAGCGTGTTTCCAGGCAGCTTCGCACCCAGGCCCCGCGTGGCGCTCAGGCTGCTGCATGCGGTCCCCGATCTCATCGGAACCGATCCATATCCGGCATGCGCGATCTGCGATGAGACAGCCGTGGCTCGGGCAATAGCGTCGGACAGAGCCTGGGTGAATACGTCCAGCCCCTCCTTGAAACTTTCGCCGCTTGTCGCGCTCACGATGTCGAGCATTGCGGGACAGCCGGAGATGCGGCCGGCCGCTCACCGATGTCTGCGCATGATGTTGGATGCGGGCGCAGATCCGAATCAGTACTGGGCCGGCCACGATGGTCCGCTGAGCGCTCTCTACGGGGCGGCAGGATGCAATCACGATCCGGAGATGACGCGGATGCTGCTCGCCGCAGGGGCGAATCCGAACGACGGCGAGTCGCTCTATCACTCGGTGGAGACAAACGACCTCACGTGCACACGCCTGTTGCTGGAAGCCGGCGTCCGGGTAGAGGGTT
>JASHSD010000515.1 GCA_030036985.1 Bryobacteraceae bacterium | reverse complement strand
AACGCAGAGCTTCACGGTCAACGCGGCCTCCCAAACGATCTCATTCGCGGCGCTGAGCGACGTGACGCTCGGGGCGAGTCCATTCACGATCGGCGCGACGGCCTCCTCGGGGCTTGCGGTGACCTTCACGTCGACAACCACCAGCGTCTGCACAGTCTCCGGCGCGACGGTGACAATCGTCGCCGCGGGCACGTGCTCGATTACCGCCGGCCAGGCGGGCAACGCCGATTATGCCGCCGCGGCCGGCGTCACCCAGTCGTTCACTGTATCGACGCCGCAGCCACAACTCAGGATTAACCAGGGATCGAGCAGCGGCCAGTTCACCGGGGGAATCACCGGAACCTTTACCTTCACCTACCAGGATGCGAGCGACTTCGGATACGCCATGTTCTACCTGCAGAACAGCGCCGGAACGGATTACTGTTACGGGGACTGGGGCGTTGCCGGCGGCGTCGACGAACTGGATCTATTTGACTCGGGCGATGGAATCACCCAAGGACTGAACGTGAGCCAGCCCGACAGTTTCTGCACCATCTCGCTGAACTCGGTAGCGAACGGTCCCTTTAACACATTGCAGATGACGCTCAATATCACGATCAATCCCGCGTACACTGGAACATATCAGGTTATGGAGTTGATTGATTCCATTTCCACGGGCGCCCCCGACTTCTTTTCGCTCGTGGGCAGTTTGGTCGTTGACGCGCCGGCGCCCGTAAGCCCGGCGCCAACGGTGACCTTGACGGACACCACCCAGAGCAGCGGCGATTACTTCGCCGGCGATTCCTTTACGCTCACGGTCACTGGGCCGCCGAACCAGCCTGTCAGTGCTACGGCGAATGGCGTATATGATGGGCAGCTAATCCTCAATGGCTCGCCGGCATACACAAATTCCAGCGGGTCCTACTCGACGGGCGGCACGTGGGGCGCGGCTAACGTGGGGAGCTATACGCAACTCTGGTACGTCGGCGGCGTTCAAGCGGGATCGGCGCTCCAGTTTAACGTTGATCCGCAGTCTACTCCCGATCCGGCTCCGCTGCCGTATCCGAACGCTCTGGCCAACCCTCCGGACCCTCCAACTCCACCCTGCAATGTCACCGGCACTTGGTCGGATAATGTGAACTCCCCGGATACATCGACATGGACTCTAACGCAGCCCAACACAACCGTAAGGGGCACCGCCACTACGTCGGATCCCTTGGAGGGCACCGCGACGTGGACAGTTTCTGGAACGGTGGGGTCAAACGTGGCCACGCTGACGGCAAGCGATCCGTCGCCGGCCTACGGCGACGCCGGCGGCTCTTGGGCGACATCAATCGTGGCAACTGTGACCCTCTCGAGCAGCTGCGCCGCCGGGACCAGTAAAGAGGTCATCACTTTTCCCGAAAATGGAAGCCCAGACACACGGGCCAGCGGCCAATACGCCATGGCTGTGCCCGCTCAGCAATCCACGACCGCATACAGCACTTTCACCCTGACGACGCCATTAGTTACATTCAGCCTGAGCCCGACACCGAACCTGTTCCTTTCCACTGGGGACACCAACGTGCAGATCACTACGGCGGCATCGAACCCACAAGTTTCGATGTCGAACGTCACCTACGCTTTCACGTCGCCTACAAACCCGATGGTGAACAACACGCCCGTGAGCATTTGCACGATAAACCCGCTCTCGATAACATTCGGCAATGGCACCGGTTCGGCCTCGAGCGTCGTCACCGCGTCCCCGGCAGGCTGCAGCGGAATCTCAAGTGGGTACGGCGTGGTCAACGGGACCACGACGAACAACATCACACAAGTCGTCGTTCCTCCGCAGATCCTTCTCCAGGTTTTGAACGGCGAGGCCCACCCTGTGGCAGTCGCATACCCGAACGGCCCCGACGAACAGGCAATCGGCGTCGCCATCCGCAACAGGCTCGGCAACACGGGGTTTCCCGGGACGGCCAACTACCAAGGTATGATAACAGGCACCCAGTTCAATGGAATAAACACCAGCGTGACAACCGGTGTTGTCCCGGAGCTGGCTAACGCCGCCGCGGTGTTTGCCGGAACCTCGACAGTGTCCGTCGCCAACGCGAAGTGCTTCTTCAGCCCCGATCCCGACGGGTGGACGGACATTCAAATGGCCTTGGCGAGCAAGACCGCTGTATTGCCGGCTGTCAACTACGATCCGAGGTGCTACAGAACAATAAGCAACGGAACCGGCAACGAGCAATTCGTGGTCAAACAATCGATGAGCACCACCACCGTCCAAGCGAATCAGCCGGCTCCGTCGTTCGTCTTTGTCCAGTACCGGGTGCCGACAAGCCCAGCGGTCGTCCAGATTCCGTGAGGAGGAGAAAATGTCAAATGTTTCCCGTTCCATCATCCCGATCTTCACCGCTGTTGCAATTTTCGGCCCAACTGCCTCGGGCCAGACCAGGAGCGGAACGGCCGGCCCCGAAATCCCCGACCTCAGAAAGCAATACGTGAACCTGGTTCGAGCGCTGTTCGATGACAGCCCCGATCAGAAGCTGATACACATAGGGGACGAACAGGCCGCGAATGTTGCAAAAGGCGCCCGAGCAATTCTCCAGAAGGGGATCCTGCTTTTGCTTGACTCTTATGGCAACGATGCCGCCGCGATCAAGAAGGGGATAAACGACATTCAGGGCGAATACGCAGTTCCCCCGGATGCGGCCGACGCCACCAACCTCCCCTTTGCCGATCCGTTCATCATCTTCGGGGAGGATGGCGCGGCGATCGGTTACCTGAGCGCAGATTCGCCTTACGGCCAGCCATACCTCGAATTCTACACACAATCAAACGGGCACTGGGGACTTCGGGCTTCCGTGGGAGAGGAATACGCGAGGCACTCGTTCTTCGTGGCGAAGCTCCCCTCCCCGCTCGCGGGGCAAGCTTGGTATTTGGTGTGGGGATCTATGAACGGTGACACCGGCGCCAGATTGGCACTCAGGCTATACGCGTTCGACGGGACAAGCGTCCGCACAGTCTGGAAACGCGATGGACTGGTTCGAGGCAAGGTGCACGTCTCGGGCGGGCAAGTCACCTTGGAATACGAGAAGGCCTACCAATCGAACGAGCCGCGCGTCACGGAGATCCTTTTCGTGACGACGAATGGGCTGGAATAACCCCGCATGAGGCGGCTAATCAAACGAACTCGCTGTGCCAAGGACGGTTATGAGGCTATAACGGGACACGCGGAGAGTCGGGTGTGCTCATTGGAGCCGGATTCGCCGTCACGCCGTTGGCGGCGGCCTCAACCTCGAACCCCAGTCCGTTACCGGTCTCGGCCTGATCGTCTGTCTGGAGAACGAATGACATCTCGAATCGTACGCATCAAGATCCCCAGTGCATTGCTCACGTTGACGTTCCTTCTTATTCCCCGCACTTGGGCCACTACAACCGGAACCGTCCAAGGATCGGTAATCGACGACAGCGGCCTGCCAGTTGTAGGAGCGCACGTCCTGATCAACCGCGCCCTCCCCGCCGGGTCTCCGCAGTTCACTGCGCCGCCCGTGGTAACAGGGCCGTTGGCAGCCAACGTGACCGCCGACGCCAACGGCAAATTCAGCGTGCAGGCCATGCCCCCCGGTGAGTACGTTGCCTGTGCGGAAGCGATCGCGCCCGGCCTTCTGAATCCCTGCCTTTGGGCCGCTTCCGCCCCGGCTTTTACCGTGACCGCCGGGAACGTCACGGCCAACGTGGACATCACAATGACGAGAGGTGCCGTCGTCCCGATCCATGTCAATGACCCGCAATCGCTTCTGCAGCCTGTCGCGGGATCGTCGTCGGCCCGCGACTTTCAGGTTCATGCCGTCACCGGCAAAGGGCTGCATTACCGGGCCTCCGTGCGGGACAGCAGCGTAAACAGCCGCGACCTCGCCGTTACCATACCGTTCGGCGCCGCCGTTACCCTGCAGGTCCTGACTACCCATCTCAAAGTCAATGACCGCAACGGCAACCCCGTATCCAAATCCGGTTCGAGTTTAACGGTCGCTTCCGGGGACTCGCCCGCCACGATGGAGTTCACGATCGTCGGCATAGACAGCGTCACGTCGCCGGCAATCCCGGGGATCCCCGGCCTGCAATAAGGCCTGCCATAAGAACCCTGTTCTTCGTTCCGGGCCGCCGGCCTGAGCCTTTGCAGTATCAGCGATTTTTCGTTCAGGAGACAGGACTTACGGTCGCCGCGGTCAGACGGATGCAATAACATCAAACAAACCGGCCCGCCGTGCGCGCGAATCCAAAATGGGTTCGTATTTTCAAGCGGCTCGCCGGCGCCAAATGGGTTCGTATTTTCGAATGCCCACTGCGGCGGAGGGAGTTCGTTTTTGCGAATGTCATGCCGCTTTCACAAACCGCCCGCCGGTCGCCCGCATCCAAAATGGGTTCGTATTTTCGAATGGCCCACTGCGGCGGAGGGAGTTCGTTTTTGCGAATGGATGCCGCTTTCACAAACCGCCGCCCGCCGCCGATCTGGCCGGTTGCTCGGTCGCATGTTGGCAAAGATACTCGGCGACCCAAAGCGCGCGCAGGAGACCGATCAGGTCCGCGTATCCCCGGACTCGTCCCCCTCGCTCGAGCCAGCCACGCAACACATCCGGCGACGGGAGCGCTTCCACCCGCCGCCGCGCCTCGGGCAGATCGATCAGACGGCGCACCGTTTCGTTCCGCTCGTAAACGTCGAGCTGCGCGAGGAGTTCGCTTTTTCTCGCTCCGATATCGAGGTAAGCGTTCGGGAATGGCGCGTATTTCGTGTGACGAAGCCGCACGCGCTCCGGCAGTACCCCGCTCATCGCTTCCCGAAAAATCGCGCGGCGGAAGCCTTCCCGCACGAACATCTCGCTGGGCAATGAAAGCGCGAACTCGGCCACGCGGCGGTCGAGAAGCGGAAAAGCGAAGGCAATCCCGTGAAGCGCGCCGACCTGCGCCCACAGTTCCGTGCGTTCGGCCCTGTGCGGATCTGTCAGGAGCCGCCAGCGGTTCTCGCGTCCGTCCGGGGCCATGCCGGGATACGCGCGTTGCGCGCCGGCCAGGCGTTCGCGGGCGGCGGGAGAAAGAATCCCGCGAAACTCCTCCGTCACACCCTGGCTCCTTCCCCTGACACGCCCCACCGTTCGGACCAAAAACTCCGGCAACAGCCAGCAGATCACATGACGATAGAGAAGGCGCGCCCTGCCGATCTTTTGTTCGCGCGCGAGAGCGGTAATGCCGCGCGCGGCGGTTCGCCATCGGCCGCGCCGGAAGAGTTCAACCAGGGCGCCAATGCCGTTGAATGTGGCGCCTTGATCCCCGCCCCATCCCGACAGAATCACCCCGATTCCCTGCCGCTCCGCGCGCGCACAAACTGCGATGTCGGGGATGTCTTCGCCGATCGGCGCCATCTTATCCGCGTCGAGAGGGCCGGCGCCGATCACGGGCGATTCCGGCGGCGGAATCGGCGTCCAGTCGATGTCCCCTTCTTGCCTCAGTACGGATTGGACGAAATCGGTCTCATCTTCCATGGCGCAGCCGTCCGGTTTGCGATCGATGAAGGACCAGGCGTGCAGCTTGCGCTCTCCACCGCGCAGTGCGCGTGCCGCAAGAATCGCGATCGCTGAAGAGTCGAGGCCGCCGCTCAGGTGTGCCCCCACCTCACCGCGGTCCGGAATGCGGCATCGCACCGCGTCGTCCACCAGATGCCGTAACTCCCGCGCCGCCTCTTCCGGCGAGCATCGGCGTGTTCCGGCACCGGCCCGGTCGAGCTGCCAGTAACGGTTCAGCGAAATCCCGTCGCGCGAGACTTCGAGAAAATGCGCGGGGGGAAGGCGGCGGATGCCGGCGATCAGACTGTCGTCGAAACGATAGATCAGCGTCGCTCGGCGCAACAGGGTGTCTTCGTCCACGATCTTCGGAACCACCCCGCTGCCGTGAATGGCTTTGGGCAGCGACGCAAACGCGAAGAACTCGCCAGGTCGGTAAGCGTAAGCGAACGGGCGGATGCCGAACGCATCGCGCCCGCAGGTGAGGCGTTGCGTCTCCCGGTTCCAGGCCGCGAAGGCGAAATCTCCCGGCACGCGATCGAGACCGGACGGCCCGAGCTTCTCCAGTGCCGAAAGCAGGAGCCCATCGTCGGTGGTCGATATGTCTGCGCCGAGGCTTTGCCGCAGCGCATCGCGATCGTCCAGTCTCACATCAGCCGCGATCGTTGTACCGTTCTGCGCAGGCAGTTCCGGACCCGGTGTTCCGTGCCGGCTGAAATCGAGAACCGCCATCGCGATCGGACCATCGCGCCACAGGCTCAATCCGGGGGCCAGGCGCGGCACGTCCATCTGCGCGGCCATGGCGCGGACCATTTCTTCGGGTGCATTCGCGCCGTCCAGTCGAATCGCTCCACAAATTAAACGCATTTCGCCGTCACATCTTTTATTCATTCAGGTTATACTCTTTGCTTGAACAGGCAAAATATCTGTTTCAAATCGAAACTGCGAGGGTTATTTATGCCGAATCCAGAGATGTCAGGGCCAATATCCGGAGAAGAAACCCGCCAAACGTCCGGCTGGAACCCGCCGGACCCGAATGCCCCCCGGCGCCGATGGTCCGCTCCTCGGCTCCATCAGGAGACCGCCCTGTCCGAAACGGCCAGAAAGGTATCCGTAGCTCCCATGGAGGATTGTTACTTCAGCTTCGGTCCTTCCTGAATCTGCCTCGTTGCACAAATAAAACCATGCCAATCACCTCCGAAACCCGGCTCAGCCGCAACGGCGAAATTCTGTATGCACCGGTGAACGCCGAGCAGGCAGTGATGATGAGTCTCGCGGCTGGCCGCTATTACGGGCTCGACGCCGTTGGCGTGCGGGTCTGGGAATTGCTGGAAGAGCCAAGCACGATCGCTCAGCTTCGGTCACGCATCTGCCAGGAGTTCGAGGTCGACGACCGGACCTGCGAAGAGGCTCTGTTGGTTTTCGCTCAGGAATTGATCGATAACGGAATCGCCTGTGCGGTGGCGTCGTAAATTTCGCGGATTTCGCCGGTTGAGCGGGCGGGATCGTATGCTTCTTTTTGAGGCGGCTTTCTTCCTGGCGCTGGCGCGGGCCGCCGTCGTCACAATTCCCTTCGGTTATATGGCGCCATGGCTGAAGCGCGCGCCGGCAAAGCAAAGCGGCGATCCGGACCTGTTGCGCGCCGTGCGCCGGGCCATCGCCACAGCCGCGGCTCATGTGCCGTGGAACGCTGTGTGCCTACCTCAGGCGATTGCGGCCAAGGCGATGCTGGCCCGGCGCGGCTGCGGCTCGGCGTTTCATCTGGGCGCGTCATTCGATTCCGATGGCAAACTGATCGCGCACGCCTGGCTCGTGTCCGGCGGCAGCATTGTGACGGGCGAGCAAGGCATGGCCGGCATGGCGGAACTGGCGCGTTTCGGTTGATGACCGGTTACCTGATCTCGGGACTGCGCGTGGCGTCGGAAATCGAACTCGCAGGCGCCATCCCGGATACTTCTCCTGGCGAAACGGAATCGGCTGTCTCGATCCGGCGTGGCCCGGTGCCTCAGTCATTAGGCGACGCCACGGCTTCAGGACCAACGTGGGAGATGGCGGACGGGAATTTTCTGCTCCGGGTTCCGCGGCTGGCCCGTTTCCTCATATCCGCCGGCCGGAACATTACGGTCGAAGCAGAGCCCGGAGTCGCCGAGCGCGAGGCCTCCGCCTTCGTCCTTGGCTCCGCTTTCGGCATTCTTCTACACCAGCGCGGCGCGCTCGTACTGCACGGCTCGGCTGTTGCGAGAGATGGCCGCGCCGTTGTCATCTGCGGCGCCTCGGGCCAGGGAAAATCGACTCTTGCCGCAGCGCTCTGCCATTCCGGCTGCTCGTTTGTCGCCGACGATATCTGCGTGATCGGGATGAATGGCCACGGCCGCCCACTGGTGCTGCCGGATGGACGGCAGTTGAAGCTGTGGGAGGAATCGATCGCGCGGCTCGATCTGACCCAGCAACGCGGCGATGCGGTTCGCGAGAACTTCGAGAAGTATTTCGTTCAACCTCCGGACATAACGCAGGAAGCTCCGGCGCTTGCCGCTATCTATTCCCTGCAGGCGGATCGGCCGCCGCTGAAGACCGGCATAGAAGAGCTGGATCTTCCCGATGCCATGCGCAGGCTCGAATTCGAAGCGTATCGTCCGCGGCTGCGCGGGATGATCGGTGCGAAGCCCGGTGCGAAGCCCGGTGCGAAGTCGGATATGCTCGCGCAGTCCGCCGCGGTGCTGCGCCACGCCAGGGTATTCCGCCTCACCCGTCCGCGCGGCTTTAAACACATGCCCGATACCGTGTCACTGGTGCGCCGACATTGGGACGCGCTCGGCGCATGACCGAGTCGGGCGGAATCGTCTGGCTCGCGTCGTTTCCGAAATCGGGAAATACCTGGTTCCGGATTTTCCTGGCTAATCTTTCCGCGGGCGCGAACGGCCCCGCGGATATCAACGATCTGGACGAGCCGGGCGGAATGGCTTCCGGCCGGCGCGAATTCGAGGCCGAGACGATGCTCGATTCG
>JASHSD010000514.1 GCA_030036985.1 Bryobacteraceae bacterium | reverse complement strand
GATCCGCGGTACTTTCAATTCCCGATGCTGCGACGCGTTCTCGAACGGTCCCGCGCGGTGATCGTGCATAATCTCGGGGCGGCCGCGATCGCCGCCGACGAGGGCGCGACCAACGTCACGGTCATTCCGCATTTTTGCGAACTACGCGAGATTCCCGAAGCGCCGGAGACAGCCCGGTTCCGGGACCGAATCGGCGTGGGCCAGCGCGCCACTCTCTTCGGGATTTTCGGATACCTGCGGGAGCCGAAACGCGTCGTGCCCTGCATCCGGGCATTCGGGAAATTGCATGCGATGCGTCCCGAAACGGCGCTGCTGATCGCCGGTCAATGCGCGTCGCGCGATCTGGATCGGCTGCTCGATATCGAAGCAAGGCACCCGGCCATCCGCCGGCTCGGCCATCTCAGTGAACGCGATTTCACACTCGCGGCAGCGGCGGTCGATTGCTGCATGAATCTGCGTTATCCGGGCGCGGGCGAAACGTCGGGGATCGCCATTCGTCTGATGCAGTTTGCGAAACCGGTAGTCGTCAGCGATAACGCCGAAAATTCAGCCTTCCCGCAATCGGCCGCCCTGCGGGTGGCGCCCGGCGTTGCCGAAACGGCCGAATTGTTCGAACATATACTATTGGTGGGCGAATTTCCCCGGATCGCCCGCGAAATAGGAAACGAAGCGAAGGCGCACGTTCAGGAGCATCATGCTTTGGAAGCAGTGGCCCGTGGGTACTGGGACGTTCTTTGCGCCGCCCGATCATAGCCGCCCTGCTCTCTCTGCCCCTCGCGGTGGGCAGCAAACTTCCGCCCGCCATCATCAGCAACTTCAACGTTTCAGTGCCGATGCGGGACGGCGTCAGGCTCAGTACGAATATTTTTCGTCCGGGCACGCCCGGACGCTATCCGACAGTCCTGCTCCGTACGCCTTATAACAAAGGCGACGCGATCACCGCCGCTTACCAGGTTTATGTGAACCACGGTTATGTGGTGGTGGTGCAGGACGTGCGCGGGCGCTACAAGTCCGGCGGAAAATTCGAACCCATTAATCAGGGCGTCAACGACGGCGACGACACGCTGAACTGGATCGCGCGCCAATCATGGTCGGACGGCAGCGTCGGCATGTACGGCGGTTCGTATCTGGGGATCGCGCAATGGAAGGCCGCGCTGACGCGCAACCCGCATCTCAAGGCGATCTTCCCCTACGTGTCCGGCGACGACGATTATCGCGACCGTTTCTATTCTCCCGGCGGCGCGCTGAAGCTTGGGCATCGCCTGCTCTGGCTGTCGCAGAACATGAAGGCCAACGGCTATGCGCCGCCGGATTTCAAAAGCTACGTTGCCATTCTGCCGGTGCGCCGGGCCGGCGCGGCCGCGACCGGGCATTCGCTCGACGCGTGGAACATGGCAGTCAACCATCCTCAATACGACCAGTTCTGGAAAGACGTGAGCGTGCGCGAGCATTTGAGCGACGTTCACATTCCCGTGTATTCGGTGGGCGGATGGTACGACAACTACGTCGAGAGCGATCTGGACGCGTTCTCGATACTCAGCAAGCACAACCACGAAGACCGAATCATGATCGGGCCGTGGCCGCACGTTTTCAGCGCGATCTTCCCGAACGCGAATTTCGGCAAGGATTCGCAGGTTCCGCTGCGGACGGAAATCCTGAAGTGGTTCGACCGCTGGGTGAAAGGAAACGACACGCCGGAACCGGCGCATCCAGTGCGGATCTTCGTTATGGGCATCAATCGATGGCGCGACGAGGACGAATGGCCGCTCGCCCGTGCGCGCAACGAAAAGTTCTATCTGGGGCCGGGCGGTGAGCTGGGCCTGAGAGCGGAGCACAGCGTTGCGGCGGATATATTCGTCTACGATCCGCGCAATCCCGTGCCGACGATGGGTGGCGCCGTCTGCTGCGATCCGCGTGTTTTTCCGTGGGGGCCGATGGATCAGCGTCCGGTGGAGAAGCGTGCAGACGTGCTGGTGTACACCACCCCGCCGCTGACTTCGGATCTGGAAGCGACGGGGCCGATTCGCGTGGTGCTCTACGCTTCGTCGAGCGCGCCCGATACCGATTTCACGGCAAAGCTGGTCGATGTCTTCCCCAGCGGCGTGGCGCGGAATCTGACCGACGGAATTCTGCGCGCGCGTTACCGCGATTCGCTCGAGTCGCCGAAGTTGATGACGCCCGGGGAAGTGTACCGGATGACCATCGACGCGGGCGTGACGAGCAACGTCTTCCGCGCCGGACACCGCATTCGTCTGGAGATTTCGAGCAGCAATTTTCCGCGTTTCGACCGCAATCCGAACACGGGCGCGCCCATCGGCGACGACCGGGAAATGCGGAAAGCGACTCAGACGGTGTACCATGATCATGAAAGGCATTCGTACCTGCTTTTGCCGATCGTTCCGGCAGTTCCGGCGGAGTTAACGTCGAGCCGGCAGGCGCGAAACTTGCCAAAGAAAGTCCCCATGGCGCGGTAGCCAAGTGGTAAGGCCAGGGTCTGCAAAACCCTTATTCGTCGGTTCGATTCCGACCCGCGCCTCCAGTACTAAATCTTTTAAAATCAACGCAAATTTGCGGGCGCGAAGTCCGTGTACGATAGGTGTACGATAAATGAAATGCACAGCCCGCCACTCGGGCGGCGTTGTGCGTGGAAAGAGCGCCTCGTGCTGTCGCTATATCGTCGCCATCTGAAGACCTGCCCGAACGCCCGAGATCGGTTCATCCGGAAGGGTGACAAGTGTCCGGTTTGGGTCGAAGGCGTCGACCCGCAGGGCGTTTATCACCGCAAGAGTCTGCGCACCGGATCGTGGGATATCGGCGAGCGATTGATGCGCGACATGATGGTTCCCGCGGTGCCGGAGCCGCCGGCGGACGCGACGCGTCCGGAGATCGCGCCACCGATGTCGCTGGAGTCGGCTATCTCGACCTTCATCGCCAACCTCGAAGGCGAGAATCGCGCGCCGGACACGATTCGAAAGTATCGGCTGATGTTTCGCGAGCTTCAGGGATTCGCGGACCGGCATCGATTGTCCACCGTTGCGGAGTTGAATTTTGAGAAGCTCGTCGCGTTCCGCAAGACCTGGACACAGCAGGGTGCGCAGACGCGCAACAAGCAGCTCGACCGACTGAAAGCATTTTTCTCAACCTGCCACGATGCCGGATGGATCGCGCAGAACCCGACGCGAAAGATCAAGCAGGCGAGCACTCCGCACATCATGCCGGACCCGTTCACTCCGGACGAGCAGGAGCGGATTCTGGCGAAGCCGCAGACGACGCGCATTCGTTGCTTCACGCATGTGCTGTTTTACAGCGCGCTGAGAATCTCC
Organism: Bryobacteraceae bacterium; assembly: GCA_030036985.1. Lineage (GTDB taxonomy): Bacteria > Acidobacteriota > Terriglobia > Bryobacterales > Bryobacteraceae > BOG-234. The sequence goes on along the minus strand of JASHSD010000514.1, from coordinate 1,474 downwards.
GACGCGTGCATGCTTCGCCCGGATGACTTCGATGGCAATCGAATCCGCCGCGTGAATAGAAAGAATCAGCGCGTCGTGCTGATCCCCATTCCGCCGTATGTCAAACAGGAACTCGACCAGCTCCGCCTCAACGGTGGTTACTATTTTCTGATCGGCGAGTCGACCAACGTGCACACACAGGCGGACGCGTGGCGCTCGATTATGAACGACATGTTCAAGGCTGACGTACCCGACTTCCACTGTCACCGATTCCGCCACACGGCGGCGGTGAACTGGCTGACTGCGAAGCCGCCGCTCACGATCGAGGAAGTCGCGGGCCTGCTCGGCAACAGTGTCAAAGTGGTCGAGAAGCACTATGCCACGTGGTCAGGCGCGCGCCAGCAGGCGGTCGAAGAGAAGCTCGCGGCTGGGTGGTTGAAGGTTCCTAAGCTGGTCAGGGTTAAGTAGGCTACACCGCTTCTGCTTTTACGGCTTTTGAAGCGACCGACTTTCCGCGGCGCGAAACCGATGTGATGGCATGTCCCCCAGGGCAGCTGACAGCGCCGAGCTGTCACCGGGGGGGACGTGCGCTTCAGGTGACAGCAGTCTATCGCTCGTCTCAATCCATAGCCCTTAATGTCAGGGCCAACTGCCAAAATTTCTTGCCTTGCTCCGTGGGAAGATCATGGCAAAACGCTCGATAACCTCCCTGCACGGATGAATGAATTTAGGGAACTCCCGCGCGCAATAAATGCAGATTTCTTCGAGCTCACCAATGGTTGATACGCCTCCTGGAGCCGGATACCCGTGGGCCAGTACCATGTTGATCAACCACGTCACCTCCTCATCGGTTCCTTCGTGGGAGCTGTACCATTTCGCGAGGGTGACAATCGAAGCTGCTATCGCTTTGCGGGTTTCCTGTCCGCGAACATGGGCAAACCTATTCGCGAAAGCAAGTAGAAATGGGCCGTGGTTGCTGCCAGCATGCTCGGCGACTTTGGGCAGGTCCAGGCTTTTGATCGCGTGCTCGATTTGCTGGGCAATGCCGTCGGGAGCCGGCGCCGTTCCGTAAAATGCCTCAAGGAAGAACCAATTGGCCCAGTTGCCGTCGTCGCTCCCGATGTCCGCTAGAGTCCTTACCCAAGAGATTGCAAGGTGAATGAGTCAAGTTTTCAGGCGGCGAGCTTTTGTTCCTCGCAACAGCGGTCGATTTCGGTTTGAAGGCGGTCGAAGGCGGCGCGCAGAGAGGAATCCGATGGAGGACTCTGACCAAGAATCTCGGCGAGTCGGGGTCGTAACAGACGGGCATAGGTGCGGGAGAAGAAGAGCGCGATCTTGAGACCGTCCGCGGTGGTCTGATAACGATGACTGTGCGGGATGCGCTCGATGAGCCCGTGTAAGCGCAGCCGCCGGAGGTCGCAGGTCATTCTGCCAATGGGGTATTGAGCTGGATCGAGACCCAGCAGTTGAGCCAGTAAGACTCTCATTTCGCGGT
>JASHSD010000513.1 GCA_030036985.1 Bryobacteraceae bacterium | reverse complement strand
ATGGCCCGCCGAAGCCTGGCCGCGAAAACCCTTCGATATCGGCTCCCACGCGAGCAACTCCTTTTTCGGAAACAGGCTGATGGAATCGTTCGTCTTCAGTGGAACGCAGCGCCGCGTGGAAAGCCAGAACTTCGAAGGCGGCAAAATCGACGCGGTTTTCGGAGGCGCCGAAATCGACCTTTCCAGCGCGGCGATTGCGCCGCCGAACCGCCGCGTCGTGCTCGAACTGAACGCCGTGTTTGGCGGCATCGAAATTCGCGTGCCGCGCACCTGGCGCATCGAGAAGATGGGGTCCGCCGTCTTCGGCGGCTTCGACGACCAAACCGTTCCGCCGCGTCCCGAGCCCGGCTTCGATCCACCGATCCTTGCCATCCGCGGAGCCGCTGTCTTCGGCGGGATCGTCATCAAGAACTGACCTCGCATGCATCCCCTCTTTCAGAGCTGGAAACTGTTCCTGCTGTATCTCGCCGTCTGGGTTCCGCTCGGGGCAATTCTCGGCCTGCTGATCTCGGTTGCGGGAACCCTGAATGCCGCCGAGACCGCGGCTATCGTCACTCCGGTCACCATCGTCCTCGCCTTCGTCTGCCTCTCGCCCTGGTACGCCTGCCGCGCCCTGCCGCTGCGCTCGACCAGCGCGTGGCGTCTGATCGGACAACATCTGCTGGCCGCGATGGTCGTGGCCACCGGCGTGCTTCTTGTCGCCCGCCTGGCTGCCCTCGGATTCTCCGACATGCTCCCCGGACTCGACCGGCACTTTCGCGCGGCCGACCCCGTGCTCAGCGCGATGGTGGCGATGATTTACATCCTCTCGATCGCCATGCACTACGTCGTGATCGAGGCGCAGAATTCGCGCCGGTCGGAACTGCTGGCGCGCGAGGCCCAGTTGCGCGCGCTCAAAGCCCAGGTGAATCCGCACTTCCTGTTCAACAGTCTGAATTCCATCAGCGCGCTGACGTCGAGCGATGCCGCGCGCGCCCGCGAAATGTGCATCCGCCTGGCCGATTTTCTGCGCACCTCTCTGCGCTTGGGGGAACGCGCTTCGATTCCCTTCCGCGAAGAAATGGAACTCACGCGCATGTACCTCGACGTGGAGCAGGTGCGCTTCGGCCGCCGATTGCGCACGCACGAAGACATGGAGCCGGCCTGCGATGCCTGCGAAGTTCCGGCGCTGCTGATTCAGCCGCTCGTCGAAAACGCGGTGAAACACGGAATTGCGCTGCTCGATGAAGGCGGCGAGATCCTCATGCTGGGCCGGCGCGTGCGCGAGGGGCTCCGCTTCATGATCGAAAATCCCTTCGATCCCGATGCGCCCGCCAGCCGCAGCGGCATCGGTCTGGCCAACGTGCGCCAGCGCCTCCAGGCCCGCTACGGCAACGCGGCGCACCTCGAAGTGGAAGCCAGCGAAGACGTGTATCGCGTGACGTTGACCGTCCCGATGAAGGTGTCATGAAAAATCTCAGAGCCGTCATCGCGGACGACGAAGAGCTGGCGCGCGCCATTCTGAGGGAATACATCGAGCGTCCAGAGAACGAATCCGGTATCGGGATCGTCGCCGAATGCGCCAACGGTTTCGAAGCCGTGAAGGCCTGCGGCGAATTCCGCCCGGACGTGCTCTTCCTCGACGTGCAGATGCCGAAGCTCGACGGATTCGAGGTGCTGGAATTGATCGATCGCGAAATCGCCGTCGTCTTCGTGACGGCGTTCGATCAATACGCCATGCGCGCGTTCGACGCGGCGGCGGTGGATTATCTGCTGAAGCCGTTCGGCGCGGAGCGCTTCCGCGCGGCTCTGGAAAAAGTGCGCAGACGCGTGGGCGAGCGCCGGCCCGCCTCGCTGCCCGAGACCCTGCAGAACGCCGCCCGACCGGCCGGCGCGTACATCGAGCGCATTGTAGTTAAGGACGGGGCGAAGGTGCACGTAATTCCCGCGGGCAGGCTTGATTACGCCGAAGCGCAGGACGACTATGTCTCCCTGCGCAGCGAAGGCAAGTCGTGGCTGAAACAGCAGACCATCGCCAGTCTGGAAGCCGCGCTGGACCCCAGACGGTTTGTGCGGCTGCACCGCTCGTATCTGGTGAATGTGGAACGGATCGCGCGCATCGAGCCGAACACGAAGGATACCTGGCTGGCCGTGCTCACCGACGGCTCAAAGATCCCCGTGAGCCGCGGCGGCTATACGAAGTTCAACGCCCTGATCGGCGTGTGAGCCTCGCGACAGCCTGGCGAACAGCAGTTCTCTGCGCCACTCCACGCTGCCGGCCGAGCGCCGCACCGCATCGTAGCCGCGGCAGCGCAGGACCGTTTCCCAGACTTCCTCGTTAACCTCCGACGCCGCCAGCAGGACCACCGGATTGCCGGGGAATCCGGCGATGCGCGCTAATCCCTCGCGCCAATCGATGCCCGGCAGACGCTGATCGTAAACCACCAGCGGCGTTTGTCGCATCGAGTACAAATCGCAAGCCCGCTCGATGCTGCGCGCCCACACGATTTTCCAGCCGAGATCGATGGAAGCAGAGAGGAGCAGGAAGAACAGGCGGTCTTCGGAGGTGATGGCGAGAATGGGTTGCGCCGTATTCAACGCGGTGTCCGCTTCTCAGACTACGCCCGGGGATAGGCGCGCGGAATACCGCCAAGACCGTATTTTCACAAAACTCCGGGCGTAGGGCCAGGTTGGGAACCTTTTTTGGGTGGGGTCAGGCCTTCGGGCCTGCGGCCGGGATTTTGCCCGGCCAAGCCGCCCGGAAGGGCGGCTGCGGCGCCGAAGCGCCGACCCCACCAAGGCTACTGACCCGGCGCGTTCGGCTCCAGGTACAGCTTAACCTTATTGCTCTCCTCGCCGTTCATCACGACGCGAAACTCATTCGCCCCGCGGTTCACGATCGCCGGGATGCGCAACTGGATCAGATAGTACCCAACATACCCCGGCGCGAGAACGGCCCGCGTGACTTCCACCTGCTGCCCGTCGAGAAACGCGGTGACTTCGCCGTTTACCGCCGGAGGCGAATCCACCGGCGCGGGAACGCCCGTGGGCCAGTCCGGCGTTACTTTACCCAAGCCCGTGGCCAAAATCTCGACACTCGATCCTGCGTAAATCGGAACCTTGGAATCCAGCACCAGGCCGCTGTCGGCATCCAGCACCAGCGGCGATCCATCCGCGTCGACGAAGATCGCCGGCGCGGCATCCTTCACAGTCAGCGGCACGGTCCAGCGATCATTGGATCCCTGAAGCGTGAGCGAGAAGGTTCCCGGCTCGGCTTCGAACGGGACCTGCAGCTGCGAACTCTCATTCGACGCCGCCAGCACCGGATAAGCCACGCCGTCGTTTTTCGCGGTGGCGATATTCGCGCCCAGCACGCTGACCAGCGACCCGGGCGCCGCGGCGCGCTCGGTGAGATCGGCGCCGCTGACCAGACGCACGCCGCGGGAGCGATACGGAGCCGGCGATTCGAAAACGCCGTACCCGTCGAGCGCCACCGTCATCGTGTTGTCCGGATTCAGCGCCACATCCCATGCCGGCGCCGCGGGCAGATCGCGGGAAATCGAAGCCCATGTCGGCGACGCCGCGCCCGCGTCGTTCAACGACAGGTTGGCGCCGTAAACGCCGCCGTCGGCCGCCACGTAGACCACGCCGGCCGCGCGATCCGCCGCGATTCCGTGAATCTGTCCCTGCGGCAGCGCGCCCGTGACATCGTCCCAGAAGAGCCCAGCGTTCACGGTTCGCAGCAGTCTCGATCCGGACGCGGCCAGCGCGACTCCCGGAGTTTGGGCGTCCACCCAGATGCGCGCGATGACGTTGCCCGTCGCCGCGGACGCTTCGCCCCACGTGGATCCGTTATCCTGCGAAACCAGCAGCCGTCCGTCGCTGGTTCCCGCATATGCCACCGAACCCGACTGCGCCGCCGCGCTCAAATCGCTATGGATGGCCGCGCCGAAGCGAGCCCGCAGCGCCATCTCGGGGTCCGCGGCTTCAACCGAGGTCCACGATCCCTGATTCACCTCCGCGCCGCGGCCATCCGCCAGCAATACGGTTCTGCGGCCGATCAGTTTACGCACCGGGAAGTTGGGCAGATCGTCATTCAGCGTCTGCCATGATAGTCCTCCGTCGAGCGAGCGCCACACGCCGAACTGGTTGGCGGCCGTGATTTCCTGTGGGTTCGCGGGAGAAATCGCCAGCGCGGTGAAGCCGCCGCCGATCACCGAGCGGTTATTGAAACCCGTCAGATTCACCCAAGTCCGCCCGTTGTCCTCAGACTCGTAGAGATTCGAGGTCCCGGCGGCATAGAGCCTTCCGGAAACCTCCTGGACCCTGGCCCCTGCTTCGGGCAGCGATTCGGGCGAAGCCTCCGCGCCGGCGGGCGGTTGGGAAAGCGCCCCGGCTGTATTCAGCCGCCAGTGGACAAAGTCCGTGGTCTCAAAGATTCGGCCGGATTGCGTCCGCGCCAGCAGTCCGCGCCCGCCTGGCGTGTACCAGACCGTCTCGACGGGGCCCGAAGCGAGCCCTGCCAATCCTTCATCAATGGTCGTGCCCGCGACGCGTTTCCATGCCGTCGCGGTCTGCGCCCAAGTCGGAAAAGCTGAAGCTATGCCCAAGGCGAGGGCGAGAATGCGCGTTTTCTGTACTGAAAAGCGCACATCTGTATCGGGATGACACATCCGCGTGTCTCAATTCTACCTTAGAATGGACTCATCTCGAAATGGAAACTGCTGATTCGGCGCAAGTTGCTCATTAAAATTTGCCGGCGACCCGGTTTCAGATGCATCCCGAGTGCTATTCTGGTGGAGCTTCGTGTCCATAGTACGCAGAAACACGTCTGTAGTATTCTGGCTGGCGCTGATTGGTATTTCCTCCACATTCAGCCTTCTCGGGCAGGTTTCCGGCCTCGATCCGGGCAGCGGCGCCGCGAAACTGGTCTCCTTCACCGGACAAATTTCCGTCCTGCGCGGCGACGATTACCCGTGGGCGCTGCACGTTGGGGACGTGGTCCAGCCCCAGCAGGTTATCGTCACCGGCCCCGACGGGTACGGTATGTTCCAGATCGCCGACGGCAGCCAGTTCGAAGTGTTCCCGAAATCGCGCGTGGTGTTTCGCGCCAACCGCGGCGACTGGAGAGATCTGCTGGAAGTCTGGCTGGGTAAGGTCCGGGTGCAGATTGAGCACCTCGGCGGGTTACCGAATAACAACAAGGTCAGAACTCCCACCGCCGTCATTTCCGTCCGCGGCACCATCTTCGACGTG
>JASHSD010000512.1 GCA_030036985.1 Bryobacteraceae bacterium | reverse complement strand
TGCGCTGGCTGAATCGCCTCGACCGCGAAGGCAACAAGCTGCCCGTGCATCCCGGCGTGATGCTGGGCGACATAAAAGCCAAATTCGCCTTTGCCCACGGTAATTTCGTCGCCGGCCGCCCCGTTTACGAGCAAATTCGCGGCTATTTCAAGATGCTGCAGATCGGCGCCGCTCAGGGCATCGACGGCATCGGAAGCCTGGTGGCTCCCGTGCCGATGTCCTTCATCTCCAGAATGGCCCTGGAGGCGGCCTCGGATAATCGCATCCGCGGGATGCATTATTACTCCGGTTTCGGCGCCGCCGCCGTGAAGCATGCCATCGAGGTCAACCACATGTTGAGCGCGGGTCAGTTCACCGCTTCGGGCAAAGCGATCCTGGCCCAGACGGCATAGGGTGCACCATCATCGGAATCGGCAACCGGGTTCCCGTGTAGGGCAGGTTGCAACCTGCGGCGGATTGGCAATCTAATGCCACGTAGATTTTCCCAGCCCTATCGTGGGGCCGGCGCTTCGGCGCTGCGAGCCGCCCTTCCGAGCGGCCTGGGGTCACGCTAATCCGAGGATTATGATCGCTCCCGGGCCGGGCAGAAGCCCGGCCGCAGGCCCGAAGGCCTGACCCCACAAAAAACTACGCGGCATTGGATTGGCAATCCGCCTGGCCTGGACCGGCCACAGCCTTGGGGAGTCCGCACAGTGCCGGGTTCCGCCGCGGGCTCGTCAAGAAAGCTGCCGGAAGAACAGGCAATGGCCACAGAAACCGCTGAAGATTAAAGTGTCAGACTCGGGCGCGGTCCCATGTCACAATCGGCGTTGGAGGTCGCTCAAAAAAGGCTCACAGGCTTTCCGGAAACCAGGCCAGGCGGATTGCCAATCCGCCGGACCCAGAGGGTGCCCCTGCCATCCCGCCCTACACGGGAGGCCAGTTTCCGATTGTGGTGAGGGGCCGCGCAGGCCCGGAGACACTGAAAATTCATGCCCGAAACGCCGCTCGATCCCGACCTGCTCAACCGTATCGACGCATACTGGAGAGCCGCCAATTATCTTTCCGTCGGACAGATCTACCTGATGGAAAATCCGCTCCTGCGCGAGCCTCTGCGCAAGGAACACATAAAACCCCGTCTGCTGGGCCACTGGGGCACCACGCCGGGCCTCAACTTCATCTACGCCCACATGAACCGCGCGATCAAGGCCTGGGATCTGAACGCGATTTACGTCTGCGGCCCCGGCCACGGCGGGCCAGGCATGGTGGCGAACACGTATCTCGAAGGCACGTACTCGGAGATTTACCCCGGAATTCCGCAGTCGGAGATGGGGATGCAGCGCCTGTTCCGGCAGTTCTCGTTTCCCGGCGGGATCCCCAGCCACGACGCGCCCGAAACTCCCGGCTCCATCAACGAAGGCGGCGAACTCGGCTATTCGCTGCTGCACGCCTATGGCGCGGTTTTCGATAATCCGGATCTCTTCGCCCTCTGCGTGGTCGGCGACGGCGAAGCCGAGACCGCCTCGCTTGCGACCAGCTGGCATTCGAACAAGTTTCTGAATCCCGTTCGCGACGGCGCCGTGCTGCCCATTCTGCATCTCAACGGTTATAAGATCGCCGGGCCAACTGTTCTCGCGCGAATTCCACATGACGAGCTGGAATCGCTGTTCGTCGGCTACGGTTACAAGTGTTACTTCGTGGAAGGTCACGAGCCGATCGCCATGCACCAGAAGATGGCGCGAACGATGGATACGGTGGTCGAGGAAATCCGGGCGATTCAGGAAGACGCGCGCGCGAACGGATTCCACAAACGCCCCGCATGGCCCATGATTATTCTGCGTTCGCCGAAAGGCTGGACCGGCCCGAAGGAACTGGACGGCAAGCCGGTGGAAGGCACGTTCCGCGCTCATCAGGTTCCGCTCGATGCCCCGCGCACGCGCCCGGATGAACTGAAGATGCTCGAAGACTGGATGCGCAGCTATCGTCCCGAGGAACTCTTCGATGACACCGGCAAACTTCACGCCGAATACGCCGAACTGGCGCCGAAGGGCGAGCGGCGCATGGGCGCGAATCCGTACGCCAATGGCGGGCTCTTGCTGAAGGATCTGGAGATCCCCGATTTCTGCGATTACGCGGTCGACGTGCCCAAGCCGGGCGGGGCCGAGGCGGAATCCACGCGCATCATGGGGGTTTTTCTGCGGGATGTGATGAAGCTCAACGCCGCGCAGAAGAACTTCCGCGTCTTTTCCCCGGACGAAACCTCGTCGAACCGATGGACCGCGTTATTCGACATCACCAACCGCGAATCCACGGCCACGATTCTTCCGATTGACGATCATGTAGCGCCTGATGGCCGGGTGATGGAGATTCTGAGCGAAAACGTCTGCCAGGGTTGGCTCGAAGGCTATCTGCTGACGGGACGCCACGGCTTCTTCTCCTGCTACGAAGCGTTCATTCACATCGTCGACGCCATGTTCAACCAGCACGCGAAATGGCTGAAGGTGACGCGCGAGATTCCGTGGCGGCGGCCCATCGCGTCGCTCAATTACCTGCTCAGCTCGCATGTCTGGCGGCAGGACCACAACGGTTTCAGCCATCAGGACCCCGGCTTCATCGACCATGTGGTGAACAAGAAAGCCGGGATTATCCGCGTCTATCTGCCGCCCGACGCCAACTGCCTGCTTTCGGTCACCGACCATTGCCTGCGCAGCCGCAATTACGTCAACGTGATTGTCGCGGGCAAGCAGCCGGCGCTGCAGTGGCTGACGATGGACGAAGCGGTCCGGCACTGCACGCTGGGCCTCGGGATGTGGGACTTCGCCTGCAACGATGGGGGCGACCCCGATGTGGTGATGGCGTGCTGCGGCGACATCCCCACGCTCGAAACGCTGGCCGCGGTCGATTGGCTGCGCCGTAATATTCCCGACCTGAAGATCCGCGTCGTCAACGTGGTGGATCTGATGACGCTGCAGCCTCAGTCCGAACATCCCCACGGGCTGCCGGACAAGGAGTTCGATTCGCTGTTTACCCGGAACAAGCCGATCATCTTCAACTATCACGGCTATCCGTGGCTGATTCACCGGCTGACCTACCGGCGCACCAACCATGACCAGTTGCACGTGCGCGGCTACAAGGAAGAAGGCACCACCACGACGCCGTTCGACATGTGCGTGCGCAACGAAATCGACCGGCTGCATCTCGCGATCGACGTGATCGACCGCGTGCCCAAACTGGAAACGACGGGCGCGCACCTGAGGCAGGAGCTGCGCAACAAGCTGATCGATCACTGGCGCTATGTTCGCGCGCACGGCGAGGATATGCCGGAGATCCGGGACTGGCGCTGGACGCTTTAAGGATGAGAATCCTGGTCCTCAACGCCGGCAGTTCTTCGCTGAAGTTCAATCTGTTCGAGATGAGTCCGGATTCCGAACAGCGGCTGGCGAAGGGCGAAGTGGAACGCGTCTCCGGCATGGAGGACGCGATCAAATCCGTCTTTGATCAGCTGGGCGCGGAGACTGTCGAAGCGGTGGGCCATCGCGTGGTGCACGGGGGCGATCTGTTCCATCAGTCGGTCATCATCGACGCGGAGGTGGAAAAGGGAATCGACGAACTGAGCGTGCTGGCGCCGCTGCACAATCCGCACAATCTCGAAGCCTATCGGGCGGCGCGCGACCGCTTGCCCGGCGCGATCCAGGTGGCGGTTTTCGATACGGCCTTTCATCGCACGCTGCCGGCGTGCGCCTACGCGTACGGCCTGCCTTGGGAATTTCTGACGGAAAAGAAGATCCGGCGCTACGGCTTCCACGGCATCTCGCATCGCTATGTTTCCTGGCGATTCGCACAGCTGCACGGCAAAACCCGCGCCGATTACCGCATGATCACCTGCCATCTCGGCAACGGCTGTTCGGTGTGCGCCATCGACCGCGGCAAGTCCATCGATACGTCGATGGGGTTCACGCCGCTCGAAGGATTGATCATGGGCGCCCGCAGCGGCGATGTGGACGCGGGGGCGATCCTGCATCTGATTACGCACGAATGCATTGCGCCGTCGCTGCTGCTGCGCGCGCTCAACAGCTCGAGCGGACTGATGGGGCTTTCGGGCGTCTCCAACGATATGCGCGACCTGCAGCGCGCCGCGGGCAGCGGCAACGACCGCGCGCGCTTGGCCATCGATGCGTTCTGCTACCGCGTACGCAAGTATATCGGCGCCTATCTGGCGGCCATGAACGGCGCCGACGTGCTGATTTTCGCCGGCGGAATCGGCGAGAATGCACCGGTCATTCGCGCCGAAATCTGCGCGGGTCTGGACGGTTTGGGCATTACCATCGACGAGAACGCGAACGAAAGCGACAGTCGCGAGCCGCGCCAAATTGGTAAATCGTCGATCCCCGTGTGGGTGGTGCCCACGGACGAGGAACTGCTCATCGCGCGCGACACGATGCGCTGTATCCTGCACATCCCGCACGATTAACGCACACGCTCCCTCGCGGGCCCAGAGGGCGCCCCGGCTCGGTAACGGTCTTTTACTGAGCCGCGCGCGCAAGCAAGCGGAGCTTTCCGGACGCCTTTATGCCTTTCCTGGGCTTTCCTTATACAAAAGGTCTATTTCAGGCATAAGAATTTTGAGTTTCCCTTTGTTCGGGAACGCTGTGAGTATAAAAGGACCGGACCCCGCTGTCTTGGCTTGTGGCCCGAAATTTGAAAATTTGAGGACATCGAAACAAGGAAAGCTTATGGCAGATAAAGCCCCCGAAATGAAAGCAACTTTGGGCCTGACAGGTCTGACGATGAATGCCATGGCGCTCATCGCGCCGGGCGCGTTCCTCTGGCTCACCTTCGCGCCGCAGGCGACGGAAGGCGCTACGGCGCCGTCCATGTGGATTGGCATTGTGTTCGCGTTGTTGTTGTGTCTGGCCACGGCCGTGTGTTACGCGGAAATGGCCAAGCTGTACCCGGGCACCGGAAGCTCGTACTATTTTGCGGAGCAATCGTTTCTCAATCACGACAGCGCCTGGAGATACGCCCGGATCTCGAAGTTCATCGTGGGCTGGGGCTCGCATCTTTACTACTGGATTTATCCGGGCGTGATGGTGGGCGTCACCGGCGTCATCTGCGGTTATCTGGTGGGAACGCTCTGGCCGAACTTCATGAGCGCGTCAAACCCCGGACCCATGTTCATGATGCTGATCGCGATCATTTTCTCGTTCGCGGTGGCTTACATCGCGCATCGCGGCGTCAACGGCTCAACCTCCGTCAATATCGCGATTAACGTCATCCAGATCTCGGCGCTGCTGGTGTTCGCGGTGATGGCGTTCAGCTATCGCACGACGCATCCGGCCGGAACGCCGGGCTGGCAGTTCGATTCCACTTCCGGCGACGCTTATACATACCAGTTTCAGACTCAGAAAGTGACCGCCAACGGCCAGACCACGGACCAGATTGTGCGCGACGCCAACATGGTTCCCAAGCCGTTGCTGGATGCGGCGGGCAAGCCGGTTCCGTTCATGGTCGCCTACCCCGAGCATGACGACAAAGGCGTCTTCCTGTCACACCCGAGCGCAGGCTCGGTGGTCGGAGTACATAATTTCGCCTGGATGTTCATTCAGGCCACCGTGGCTATCCTGATCCTGGTCGGCTTCGAATCGGTGACATCGATGGGAGGCGAAGCCAAAAACGCCAAGAGGGACGTTCCCATCGCAGTGGTGACCTCGCTTCTGGTGCAGGGCGCGTTTTGTTATCTCATCGAGTATTTCGCGGCGAATTACTTCCTGAGCAGCGGGTACACCATGCAAAACGCCTCGGGTTCCTCGGCGCCGGTCGGCGACATGATGGTGATTCTCGGCAACGCGTTCTTCGGTCAGGGCGGCGGACGCATCTTCATGCTGGTCGAAGCGGCAACTGTCGTGCTGGCTCTCATCGGCACGACGCTTTCCTGCATGAACACCGCGGCCCGCGTGACCTACGCCATGGGCAAGGACGAGGAAGTGCCGGAGCACTTCGGCCTGCTGCACTCCAAAAACCTCACTCCCCACCGAGCCATCTGGACGCTGGCGATCATTTCGGCTGTCATCGGTTGCCTCTCGGTCTCCGTCCTGTTCGGCGACGCCGGCGCCCTCAGCGACGCCACCATTAAGGCGCTGCCGCAGGGATTCTTCTCCAGCTTCGGCTATATGTCGCATGACGCTATGGCGGCTCTGCCGAACAGCCTGATCACCGTCACGCTGGCTTCGAATTTCGGTACCTTCCTGCTTTATGCTCTGAGCTGCATCATCTGCATGGTGGCCTTCAACAAGCACCCCATGTATAACCCGATCAAGCACACCTTCATTCCGTTGTTCGGATTGGTGGCGAATCTGGCCTGCATGGCGTTCTATCTGATCGGACCGTTCATGAATTACGGCACCAAGCTGGAACCGTTTACCGCGCTTGGTATCGCCGCGGTCTGGGCAATCTACGGCGGTATTTACTTCATGTCGTCCAGCAGGAAGAAGGGCCGAACCACTCTGGTCGGCGCGCGGGGCACCCGGGCGACGGCGTGAGGCGTTCGGATGTGGGGTCAGGGCTTCGGCCCTGCAAGCCGGCCTTCGGGCCGGCTTTACTTGTTTGGAAGGGCCGGGCGAAAGCCCGGCCGCAGGGCCGAAGCCCTGACCCCACTGAGTCTTTTGGAGACACACGAGCCGTGAAAGAGGCATTATGTTTGCAGGCGCTGCCAAGTCCGCGACGACATCACGGAGCCCTTCCACATCTTCCATGCTGGATCTTGAGTTCGCGGAACTGTCCGACGTCGGCCGTGTCCGCGACCACAACGAAGACTACATCGGCCACCTTGTACCCGCGTCCGAGGCCGAGGGCCGCACGCAAGGCTGGCTTTTCGCCGTAGCCGACGGCGTCGGCGGCGAAGAACTGGGCGAGGTGGCTTCGCAGACCGCCATCGAGACGCTGGTCGCCGGCTTTCGCGCGGCCCCCAGGGGCGAAGCCCATACGGTGCTGATGCCGCGCCTGGTTCAGACCGCCAACACCAGAATCTACGAGCTGGGCAAGAGCGCCAGTCCGGGCGGTTCGAGAATGGCGACAACCGTCGTCGCCTGCGCGCTTCGCTATGACCGCGTGGTGGTGGCGCATGTGGGCGATTCCCGTTGTTATCTCATCCGTCACGGCCTGGCCCAACAGATCACCCGCGATCATACTGTTGTCGCCGAACAGGTGCGGTTGGGGTTGCTCTCGGCGCGCGAGGCGGCCGAAGCCGAGACGCGGCATCTGCTCAGCCGCTCGCTCGGCAACGATCTTTTCGTGAATGTGGAGATCGGCGACCGCCAGGTACACGTCGACGATGTTCTGCTGCTCTGTTCCGACGGCCTGCACGGGCCGGTCGAAGGCCGCGAAATCGGCGAAATCGTGCAGTTCAATCCCGACCTGAAGACTGCCGCGGCGAAACTCGTCGCGCTGGCCAACGAGCGCGACGGCGGCGACAACGTCAGCGTGCAGTTGATCCGCGTGCGCGGCGTCGAGCGCATGGGTATGTACCGGGGGCGTCCTTACAAGCTGCGGTAAGATACCCAATTCATGACTTCCCTTCATCCCGGCGATCTGCTCGATCACTACCGCATCGAGAGCCTCGTCGCGCGCAGCGGAATGGCTTCGATTTTTCGAGCCACCGACGAAGCCGACGGGCGCACCGTGGCCATCAAGATTCCGCATCCCGAGATGGAAGCCGACCCGCTGCTGTTCGACCGTTTCAAGCGCGAGCAGGAGATCGGTGAAAAGCTGGACCATCCCGGGGTGATGAAGGTCTTCAAAGATCCCGGCAAGAGCCGCGTTTACATGGTGATGGAGTGGGTGAACGGCGAGCTGCTGCGGAACATTCTGGCGTCCCGACAGAAGCTGCCCGCGGAGCGCGCCGCCCGCATCACGGCGCGGGTCTGCGAGGCCCTCGACTACATCCACGCGCACGGCGTGGTGCACCGGGACATGAAGCCGGAAAACATTATGGTGGATGCCGAGGACCGGATCAAGCTGATCGACTTCGGCATCGCCGCCAACGAAGGCTCGCGCCGGCTCACCTTCGCCAAGCTCTCGAACGTGATGGGAACGCCGGATTACATCTCGCCCGAGCAGGTCAGGGGCAAGCGCGGCGACGGCCGCAGCGACATCTACGCCATGGGCGTGATGCTCTACGAGATGCTCACGGGTAGAGTGCCGTTCACGGGGAACAATGCGCTGCTGATCATGAACGACCGGCTGCTGAACAATCCGCCGCCGCCGCGCGAACTCGACCCGTCGATCACACCCGCCATGCAGGAAATCATCTATCGGGCCATCGAGCGCGACCCCAAGAACCGTTACGCCACGGCGCGCGAATTCGCCAAGGATCTGGAGCATCAGGATCAGGTCGGGATCGCGGAC